>JAIRLU010000210.1 GCA_031259215.1 Treponema sp.
ACCCTGGAAGAAAGCCCGATGGCCTATAAAAAGGCGCGGGACCTTCTTGAGTACATCGGGGAGACGGTTCAGGTGGAGCAGCGCCTTAGACCGCTCTATAACTTCAAAGCAGTCGATTAGGCGTTAGTCCGGCGGACTTTTTTTGTCGAACTCACCGTAGATAGTATGATCGGGACCTTTAAGCATACCCAGGCTCGTGGCGATCCGTATCGCATCTGCCAGGTTAAGAGCCCCCAATTTATTGTAGACACTTTTGATGACACTCTTCACCGTATTGATGGAAAGACCCGCTGCTTTGGCTATCTCCTCACGGGTCAGTCCTTGAGAAAGGTAGATGAGTATCTTCTGTTCTCGGATAGATAAGGTCCCATAGGGCCCTTCCGGGATTGCCAGGGGATTCTGGTAACCTTTCCCCAGGTTAAACCATTTTTTGGCATAGGTAGCGGCATTTCCCCGGATTTTTTTAAGCCACTCCTTGGGGATGATGCAGGTTTTGTCCTTCAGGGCCAGGGTCATCAGGGTGCGCATATCATTCCCTAGTTCGATAAAAGGCATGTCCAGCGCATTGGATTCTGCCAGATGGTAGGCTTCTTCCAAGACCCGGATACTGGCATTCCTTTCTTTGCGGTGATACAGGCATACCGCTTCCATGATCCGGAGGGCGATTTTACCAAACAGAAAGAGCCAAATCCCGGATTCATGTTTCTGGCTTTCTAGGAAGGCCAAGGCCGCTGTGTATCTTTGTTCAGCGAGCTGGTATTTCAGTTTTACCAAGATTTCCATGCCGTACATAAAAGTATGTAAGTCCTTTTCCTCAAAATCGAAATCGTTTTTTAACCAGGGGGTCACGTAATGGGTTTGCCTGATGTGGGTATAAAACCAGCCTGTCGCTATATCATACAAGGCTTGACGGTTTACAAAGACTTTTTCAAGAAGCTGGGCTTGGAGCTGCTGTAAACACTCCTGGATTCCCTTTTCGTTTCCCAGGGCAAGCTTGATCCGTAAAAGGTAGAACAGGGCCCGATTTTCTATGGGGTACTGATTTTTTTCCTGGGCCTTACGGATCGCCTCCAGGGCATAGTGTTCTGATTGGGCTAAGTCGGATTTGAAATAGGCGAGTTCTGCTCGGGTCAGATCGTCCATACCGTAGGTACAGCCTTGCATGACCGCGGATATATACGGAACCGCTTGAGTAATCTCGTCAATATACCGTTCCATATCCCTCTTTTCCGGTCCGCTGACCATGCAGATATGGGAACTAAGACAGGCAATATGGCTTCCTTTAAACTCATACTGAATTACGGAACCGTAAAAGGACTCATAAGCCTGCTTAAAATACCTGGCAAAATCATAGTGTTTGGTATAAATGCAGGTGAGCAATCCCCAAAAACCCCGCATGACGTAATAGGCGTATAAAATACCGATGGTGAATTCCGACGAAGGCAGGGATTCACCGATTCTTTTCATGGTTTTCAGAAAGGCAGCGGTTTCATCAATCTTGTTAAGGCTGATAAGGAGCTTAGTACGGATAAGAAAGGCATCAATATAGCGATCATAAATATCCGAAGGAGCCCGCTCAAGGATCTCCATGAAGAAGGCAGCCACCGTAAAGGGTATGACTTGAGGAAAGGAAAAACAGATATCAAAAATAGCCTGGTAATTCCCCGTACGCTCGTAATAGGTAACGGCATCTATTTTTAAGTTGTTGTCTAGGCACCATCGGGCGGCTATGGTGTACACCTCCTGCTTCTCCGAGGCTGAAAGGATACCCTGTTGTTCCTGCAAATATTCCAGGAACAACTGGTGGATCCGGTAACTGTTCTGATAAGAATCAAAGTAGATAAACGAGGTGATCTGTTTCATTTCTTCAATAATTCCCGGATCAGAAGCCAGTTCATTGAGGACCGCGAGGGGCCAATGCTCAATGAGGGATAAACGGATGAGGTATTTCTGGAGTTCTGGAGAAAGGGAGGTAAAGAAAGCATATTCGATGAATTGGAAACTGTTGAATTTCATCGATGAACGGACATACCCCATACCCCCGTTTTTTAAGGACACCCCGGCAAAGTGTATGGCAAAGGCCCAACCTTCGGTATGATGGTAAATGTCGGATGCCGTTTCCGGTGAGATGTGTATATTCTGGATACGATAATAGTCGATAATTTCCCGCTGACTGAAACGGAGATCATCTTCGCCTATTTGGGCTAAGATGCCCTTGCGGGCAAAACCTTCGATATCTATGGCTGGTTTAGTCCGGGAAATAAGAATGGACTTGAAGAAGGAGATACTGATGGAACGTTCGATAAAATGCAGCACGGTTTTCTCTTGAATGAGGTGAAAATCATCGTACACCAATACGTATTTCCGATCCCAAGCAACTTTTTCCCGGGGGATCATCAGATACCGGTCAAACTGCCGTTCGGTTGTGGGAAACCCTATCTCCTGCAGTTTATCCGCACTAGCCGTATCAAGCAATGCCACTGCTTGCGTGAGATTCTCCCAGAACCGGGAGGCCTGGTTATCCCGTTCGGAAAACTGTAACCAGACCGTACGGAGCTTTTTTTTATGCAAAAACGCATATACCCCTTGGGTCTTGCCGTATCCAGCGCCGGCAACTACGGTAACAATCGGATACTGCAAAGCCGTTTCCAACAAACGGTCGATCCGAGGCCGTTCCAGATAGGGTTGATTACCCGGAACAATCGGGACATTGCTATGAAAGAAATATTCTTGCATTTTTACCGCCTTATGATAGATTAACGCGAATTCAAGGGATCACGGTACATGAAACCTGCAAGGTAACGCAGCGACGATACATACGGGCAGATCTCCTCAACGTACTTCATGCAAAGGACCCGAACACCGGTTACGGTATACATCTGGCCGAGTCCGTATCTTGGAGTAACCCTGTGGTAAGGGCAATTCGTATGGCGTCCGCCCGGTTCATGGCGCCAAGCTTACGGTACAAACAGGAGATCGTGTTTTTGATGGTATTAATCGACAGTACCGTATCCTGGGCGATCTGTTCTCTGGTCAGTCCTTGGGAGAGGCTGAACAGAACCGCTTGTTCCCGTGGGGACAGGGCCTCTAGCAGAGGCAGTGGATTCGCTTGCTGGTACTGGGCAGCGACTACCATGAGCTGCTTCCCATAGGTCGAGGCATGCCGCCGAATATGTTCGAGCCAGTCCCGAGGTATACTGCACCAGGAGACTTTCAAGGCGGCACCAGCCAAAAGACCCATATCCATTCCCTGTTCGATAAAGGGCATATCCAGGGCAAAGGGAAGCGCCAACCGGTAGGCCCGTTCCAAAGCCCTGATGGCCTCGACTTGTGCACCCGTATGATACCGGCACATCACTTCCAGGATAGCCTTTTCTAGTTTTCCGAATAAGAAACACTCAGGCCCATAGGAGCTTCCCTGGGTATACAACGCATCAAGTGCCCGGGAGTAGTTTTTTTCGGCCAGATAATACTTGACCTGTACAAGGATTTCTATGCCGTACAAGAGGGAATGTAATTCCCCTTCCTTTAAATCCTCGGTTAACCAGGGGGCAGTCCGGGCACTTTGGCCTATCTGGATGTAAAACCACCCGTTCACGATATCTAAGAGGGTGTACCGATTCATGTATTCTCGAATACTCCGCTGGGCTTCTAAGCGTTTGAGGAGTTGCTGGATAGCGCCGTAGTTCCCGCGGTATATATGGATCCGCAATAAATAGAAAATGGCCCGGGTTTCAATTTCGTATTGCTTGCGGTTCTGCGCCTTGTACAGGGCCTGGTAGACAAATCGCTCTGCATTGGGAATATCCCCTTTGAAATAGGCCAGTTCTGACCGGATGAGATCATCCATACCATAGGTACAGCCGTTCATAGAGCTGGATATATAGGGCACTATGGTATCTATCGCTTGCAGATACTGGTCCAAGTCCGCTTTTTCGGTACTATCGAACCAGCATGCATACGAACCCAGGGTCATAATGGTAACCGGACCGTCCAGTTCATAGGTACTTAAGGTGTAATAGTAATGGCCTTTTTCAAAATAGGGTACAAAATCATAGCGGTGGGTATAGAGACTGGAGATGAGTCCCACAAAACCCAGGTTATTGTAACAACCATAGAGGACCCGGTAGTTAAACTGAGAAGGAGGCAGGGCTTCAAAGTGTTGGATGATCCCCCAGAGCTTTTGGGCACCTTCTTCAAACCTCCCCAAGGTAAAGAGGAGCCGGGTATAGAGGATATACGCAGAGGCGTTTTGCCTATACACTTCTGAGGGAGCCCGGTTCAGAATATGGATCAAAAATTCCGCTATATGGTCTGATAAAGCCAGGGGAAAGGTATAGACCAGTTGGATCAGTTCCGTATAAGCCTGGGCTTTTTGATAATAACTTATGGCGTCCATTTTCAGGTTGTTCGCTGCGCACCACCGGGCTGCTTTAACATACACCGCCTGTTTTTCTTCTTCCGTCAGGCGCTGCTGGTGCCGACTTAAATACTGCAAGAGCAGATGATGGATCCGGTAGGCATTCAAATAGATGTCATAGCGGATAAAGGACCCGATCCGTTCCATTTCCTGGATAAGGTTCTGATCCGGGGCCAATTTCATAAGGAGCGCCAGGGGCCAATGCTCAATGAGGGATAAACTGATGAGGTATTTCTGTAAATCCTGAGATATGGCTGAAAATATCCCCTCTTCAATGAGAATGAACATATTCGAACGCATAAAGGATCGGCCATAATCTGCCACCCGGTTCCCCTGTTTGAGAGACAAGCCGGCAAGCTGCAAAGCGAAGATCCAGCCTTCCGTATCATAATACAGATCCATCGCGGCTCGTGACGGCAGGGTAATACCATGAAGCTGAAAATAATCGAGCATTTCCTGCAGGTTAAATCGCAGATCCACCTCGGTGATTTGCGTCAGCAGCCTTCGAGCAAAGAAATTGACCGTATTAATGGCTGGTTTGGTCCGGGATATAAGGACGAAGGTATTATTCGGGAAGGGTATATTAAAAAAACGTTCCAGAAATCCCAAGACCGCCTTTTCATGGAGGAGATGAAAATCATCATAGACAAACAGATATTTCTTGTGAGGATTACGACTGGCCTGAATACTGGAGATAAACCAATCGAATTGCCGGTTGGTTTCCGGGAACCCGATGATCTCAAGCTGCGCGGCCCGTTCCTTATTGATGCATGCCACTGCTTGGACGAAATTTTCCCAGAACCGCTCTGGATTATTATCCCGCGCTGAAAGTTGCATCCACACAGTACGATACCCCTGTGTCTGGGCAAACGAATACACCACATGGGTTTTACCATACCCTGCGCCCGCGACTACCATAACCAAGGGGTTCTGTACTGCTTGTTCCAGCAACTGGTGCATACGGGACCGCTTTAGGTATATGCCGGTATCCGGACTTATGGGTACGTTACTATGAAAGAACTGTTCTTGCATTACTATACCCCTCCTTCCCTCTTTTTACTTAAAAGGCAATTCCATGTACTTTGGATTTTTGGAAGTGCTGCCTTAAAAAACACACAACTAAGCCTAAGCCTGAAACTACAAACCTCAATCCATCGGACCGCATAACCACATGGAGGAACTGACTTTTAATATATGATTTTTTGAATATCTTTTTGTTTCATAGACATCCCTTTACCGATGCCTACTAGGTACTTTCGATTAAAACAGTTTTATGTTTTGATCGAAGAATACTTATAAGTATTATAATAAAAGTATAAGTATGTTAAGATAATTATAGGACAAAAATGTGCATAAGACCCATCGAATTGGGGATATATAGTAAAAATACGGCCTCTGTACTATGATGAACCTATGACCAAAACCTCTTTGTTATCGGTGGATCTTATCAGAGAAGCTTTTCATTATCAGAGCCGTTTTGATGGTTCTACCATGGTGTTTAAGATAGATTTCCCTGTTACCCAAGATCCGGCTTTTTCCTATTTAATGAAGGACCTGGCCCTCCTGGCCCGGACTGGGTTCCGGGTGGTGATTGTACCCGGTGCCAAGGAACGGATAGACGCGGTATTACAGGAATCCAGGATTGCTTCACCGTACCGGGGGGAGAGCCGGATCACCACTGCCGCGGCGATTCCCTTTGTAGAGATGGCGGCCTTTGATGTAGCCACCCGATTCATTACCGGCCTTTCAGCGGACCGGGTGGATGCGGTGATTGGGAATTTTGTCCGGGCACGGGGGTTAGGGGTCTGTGAAGGGCTGGATATGGAAAACACCGGCACAGTGGACCGGATCCTCACAGACTCAATTCAGCGGGTGCTGCAACTGGGGATGGTGCCCATTCTTCCCTGTATTGGCTGGAGTCCTTCAGGGAAACCCTATAATGTGCCCAGTGATGAGATTGCCCTTGCCGCTTCCGGTGCCTTGGGAGCGGTGAAGCTCTTCATCATTTCGGTGCATGACGGGCTGCGGACCGGGGCCTATGCCATACCCAAGCATATTGAAGTGGGATCCACCGGCCGTATTGTTCGCTTGACCCCTCTGGAAGTCGAGGCCATTCTGGAAACCAATGAGATCCTCCTGGGGCCGGGAGCCCAAGACCGGCCTTTGCAAGAACTCCGTTTGGCGCTGAATGCCTCCAAAGCCGGGGTGGAACGGGTCCATATCATCGACGGCCGGGAAGAGGGGGCCATTCTTAGGGAACTTTTCTCCAACTTGGGGGTTGGAACCATGATATATGCCGACGAATACGAGGCTATTCGTCCTTTGAAACCCGCAGACATTCCCGGTATTCTACGGCTTATGGAACCCCTGGTACAGCAGGGTAATCTGGTACGGCGTACCCCCAAGCAGATCCAAGAAAAAAAGGAGGACTATGTGGTGTTTGAGATTGACGGATCCGTTCACGCCTGCGGCGCCCTTCATTATTGGGGGGAAGGGCAGGGAGAGATTGCTGCAGTGGCCACTGACCCGGCATATACGGACATGGGCTTGGGACGGCGCATTGTCCGCTATCTCATTGACCGGGCTATCAAACAGGATCTTCACCGGGTTTTTGTACTCACCACCCATACCCATGACTGGTTTGAATTTCTGGGCTTTACGGAATGTTGTGTGGAGAACCTCCCTGAATGCCGCCGCAAGCAGTACGACTGGATCCGAAAGAGCAAGATCTTTGCGTTGGATCTGGTAGACATCCTTGAGGGAACGGTCCTTGCGATAAACCTATCAGGCGCAACATAGGCACGCGCTGCATGGGGCTTATGTACCGTGAGTTCGATGGAATACTAAAGGTCCGCGAAGGAACGCGAATTTTCACCAATTATCCGGATACATGAGCGTTCATTCGTATAATGGCGGACTTAACGTCCGGCGGACTTTTTTCTTTTGTTGAACCCCCGTTATAAGAAAGAGAATCCTCTTTTCCCTGATTGCATACCACCCCTCTTACTCTAAACTTGACCCATATTTGTATTTATTGCCTGTTCTAGGGCAGACCTTTCCCCAAGGAGTTTTCTGTTGGGGACAAACAGGGGAACCGCTACAGAACACGGGGCGAATAGGCGCTCCTTATCCGGGTGTCGGGACAAGGGGAAGCGGGAACAGGAGTAGAAAAGCGGGTTTGGTCTCCGCTTCCCCATAAGGGGGTCTGACCCTTATGTCCCTATCCTCCTCCGCGAGCTC
>JAIRLU010000186.1 GCA_031259215.1 Treponema sp.
CACCCTCAAGGCCTTTAACGCCGGGGAGAAGAAGGGCGCGGAACTGGCCGCGGACGCCCTGGATTTCTATCGGAAGCAGATTCGGAACACCACCCTCTCCCTGATCGATTCGGGGCTCATGATGATCCTCATGGGGATAGCCTCCTGCATTACTGCGGCCCTCGCCGCCTACCGTACCGACATCGGGATCATCACCACCGGTTCTGTGGCGGTGTTCCTGTTCCTGGGGATCGAATGCGCCCGGCCTATGGCGGACCTCAACATGTACTGGCATACCAGCTTCCTGGGGCTCTCGGTGGCGGAGGGCCTCTTTGAGATCATTGATATGGAACTGTCGGTCACGGAAAAGGAAACCCCCGATACCCTGTCCCTGGACCGGGAGCTCCCGGATGTGAGGATTCGGAATTTGAGCTTTGGCTACCGGACCACGGTGAGAAAGGCCCTTGACGGGGTACACCTGAACATCGGCGCGGGAGAGACCGCGGCGGTGGTAGGCCCTTCAGGATCGGGGAAATCAACCTTGGTGAACCTGCTGCTGCGGTTTTATGACCCCCAGGAAGGGGAAATCCGCATCGGCGGGGTGGATATCCGGGATTACGGCCTTGAGTATCTGCAAAGCAAGATAGCCGTGGTGTTTCAGGAGACCTACCTCTTTAGCGGGACCATCGGGGATAATATCAAGATGGCCCGGCCTGACGCGGATGACGCGGCGGTGGTCCGGGCCGCCCAAGCGGCCAACGCCCATAACTTTATCATGACCCTCCCTCAGGGCTACCGGACCGTCATCAGTGAACGGGGGGCCACCCTTTCGGGAGGTGAACGGCAGCGGATCGCCATTGCCCGGGCGGTGTTGAAGGACGCGCCCCTCCTCATCCTGGACGAGGCCACTTCCAGCGTGGACGCCCAGAGCGAGGCCCTGATTCAGGGGGCCCTGGAAGGGATCATGAAAGACCGTACCACCATCGTGATTGCCCACCGGCTCTCGACCATCAAGAACGCGGACAAGATCTTTGTCCTGGACGAGGGACGGCTGGTCGAGGAAGGAACCCATGAACAGTTGGCGGCCTTAAAGGGGGTGTACGCCAACCTGATAAACGCCCAACGGAAAACCTATGAGTAAGAAGGAAGCTATGAAGAAGGAAACACAAAGCCCTGCGAGCACTGCCGGGATCGCCGGTGGACAGCGATTAAAGAATGTCCTGCGGCTCATCAGGTCCATGAAGCCCTATTCCCTGGAAATGACCGGTACCATCGTGAGTACCTTCTTGAAACATCTCTCGAATATTGCCGCTGCGGGCCTTGTGGCATACATGGCGGCCCTGGCCATGGAGGGGCGGCTCCGGGAGCGCTTCGGCCTGCTTTTCGGCTGGCTCTGCACCTGCCTCATCGTCAAGGCGCTGATGTACTATGGGGAGATGTGGTTCGGGCATGATGTGGCTTATCGGGTGCTGAAGGATTTCCGGATCAGGCTCTACGATAAGGTCGAGGAAATATCCCCGGCGTTCCTGTTGGAAAAACATTCAGGCCAGATAGGGGCAACCCTGATGGGGGATGTGGAAATCCTGGAGTGGTTTCTGGCCCATACCTTCGGGTCGGCTGTCGTGGCGGTGGTGGTAACGGTGCTGCTGCTGGGGGCTTTGACCTGGATCCACGGGGCGCTGTCAATGCTGATGCTGGTCTTTGCCGTCTTCGTGAGTGCCACTCCCTTCATCTTTCAGAAACAGGCGGACACCCAGGGTCGGGAGGTGCGGGAGAAGCTGGCCCATGCGAACGGGGTAACCATCGAGGGGATCCACGGGCTGCGGGACCTTCTGACCCTGAACTATCTGGAACATTACAAGGAGAAAAACCGGGAGGCCATGCAGGAGCTGTACCGGTCCCAGATAGGGTATAGCCGCCGGCAGGGGACGGAAACCATGCTCATGCAGTTCTGCGTGGGAACCTTCACGGTGATCGTGATGGGATTGGCCGCGGTTTTTGTGTCCCGGGGGCTCATCCCTTTCTCTGTATACCCGGTAGTAGTGATGCTGTCGGTGCTGTTGTTTTCCCCCCTGATTGAAGTCTGCGGGGTAGCCCGCAATCTGGGGCTGGTCTTTGCCGCGGCAAACCGGCTACAGGTGGTATTCGACACCCGGCCTGTGGTGCAAGATGAAGATGGTGCCGGGGATGCGGGAGGGACCATAAAGGGGACTATCAATTTTGAGCAGGTATCCTTCAGCTATCGGCCTGAATTGGCACCGGTATTGCACGAGGTGAATTTTGAGGTGAAGCGCGGGGAGACCGTGGCCCTGGTGGGGCCTTCCGGGGCGGGGAAATCGACCTGTGTGAACCTGCTGTTGCGGTATTGGGACCCTCAATCGGGGGGCATCCGGCTTGATGAGCGGGATATCCGGGGGATTCCCCTGAAAAACCTGCATGACATGAGTTGCGCGGTGTTGCAGGATGTGTACCTGTTCAACATCCCGGTGCGGGAGAATATTCGCCTGGGCAATGTGGATGCGGACGATGAGGCGGTGATAGCGGCGGCAAAAGCGGCCTATGCCCATGACTTTATCGTTGCCCTGCCCAAGGGCTATGATACCGTAACCGGCGAGCGGGGAATCAGGCTTTCAGGCGGCCAGCGGCAGCGGGTGGCTATCGCTCGGGCAATCCTCAAGAACGCGCCGGTGCTGATCCTTGACGAGGCGGTGGCAAACCTGGACACGGAAAGCGAACGGTACATCCGGCTTGCCCTTAAGGAACAACTTGCCCACCGGACGATCTTGATGGTAGCCCACCGGCTCTCTACGATTATGTCGGCGGATAAACTCATCGTGATGAACGAAGGCCGGGTGGTTCAGACCGGTTCCCACGAGACATTGATAAAAGAGGACGGTTTTTATAAAGACCTGGTTTCTGGTCAGTTTGATAACGCAGGCGTACTTATTTGAGGAGGGGATTGAATGGGGATGTATATCGTAAAACGGATAGGGATCGCCCTTCCGCTATTTGTATTAATTTCTTTTTTATCCTTTTCCCTTCTAAATCTGTCTTCAAAAGATGTGGCGGTATCGGTAATCAATGCCAGCGGCATATACCGGATGTCGGAAGAGCTTCTGGCAAAAACCAGAGATGAACTTGGACTTGACAAACCTTTTCTTACGCGGTACGGGAACTGGTTAAAAAACTGTGTATCCCTTGATTTTGGTGAATCCTACGTTTATAGGAAACCGGTACGGGATATTATACTCCCCGGTTTTATAAACACCCTTCAACTGGCATTAGGGGCAATAGGTTTTATTATCGTGCTTTCTCTTGTGTTAGGTATGCTTTGCGCGAAATTTGAGGGAGGGCTTTTTGACCGGATAACCAGGGGCATCATGTTCCTGTTGAATGCCATGCCTGCCTATTGGATAGGAACGCTGCTTATATGGGGAATATCGGTTAAACTTAATCTTTTACCCGCCGGCGGAAAAGAAGGGCCTGCAAGTTTCATACTCCCCGTATTCGTGTTAAGCCTGAATTATTTCAGTTACTACCTGCGTCTTATACGGGGAGAAATGATACAAAACACCCATGAAAATTATGTGAGCTATGGGAAATCCTGCGGGCTAAAAGAATCGGTCTTAATACGGCATATACTAAAAAATTCTCTGCAGACTGCGGTTTCCGCGTTCTTTCTTGCTATTCCAGGGCTCTTGGCAGGAACGGTGGTAGTGGAAAATGTTTTTGGGTGGCCCGGTATCGGGCGGATATGTGTAGTTGCTATCTTTAGCCAGGACATTCCTATCATTCAGGCTTACGTGCTGATACTTGCCCTCTGTTTTGTGGGCTTCAATTTGTTTGCCGATGTCATTAACGCGGCGATTAATCCTCGCTTGAGGGAGCAATAACCATGGGAATAGTCCGTAAAGTTCTTAAAAACAAGGCAGCCGTCTTTTGCTGTTTAGTAATCCTGGTCATTATGATCCTCGGTATATGTGCCCCGGTATTTGCGCCGCATGATCCCGCTGAAATGGATGTTGCATCAAGATTCCTTGCGCCATCCTGGAAGTATCCCTTGGGAACGGACCATCTGGGGCGCTGTGTTCTTTCCCGGCTCATCTTCGGCATAAGAACCAGTGTACTTATGGTTATGGCCGCCCTCATCATAACCGTGGTAATCGGTACTATCCTCGGTTTCATCACAGGCTTTTTTGGCGGTTTGGCAGATCAGATTATCATGCGCATCTGCGATGTCATCCTCTCTTTCCCCGGGGAAGTCATGACCCTGGCGATCATAGGGATCCTGGGGACCGGGATGTTTAATATACTCCTCGCTTCGGTGATGTTAAAATGGGCCTGGTATGCAAGGGTTATCAGAACCGTCGTGATGAAATACACCACGATGAATTACATCTATTTTTCAAAAGCTATCGGGAACAAAAGCATTGCCATTTTTCTGCGGCATATCCTACCGGTTGCTTTCCCCGAAATCATGATCATATCCAGTTCAAGCCTCTGCTCCATGATATTAACCGTAACCGGCCTTTCCTTCCTGGGCCTCGGTATTCAGCCGCCTACTCCGGAATGGGGGATGATGCTCAATGAGGCAAAGGATGTGATGCTCAGCCGTCCAAGCCTTATGCTGCCGCCGGGTCTGGCGGTCATGATTGTTTCCGCGGCTTCTGGTTTTTTCAGCGACGCCCTCAGGGACGCGCTGGATCCCAAACATGAAAACAAAGGGGGAAAGAAACGATTTTTGACGCAAAGGAGAAAGCAGGGTGAATTTATTGGAAGTTAACGATTTGCAGGTAAGGGATTATAAACATGGGAAAACCCTGGTCGAGCATATTTCTTTTCAGGTAAACCCCGATAGCTGTCTTGCTATTATTGGTGAAAGCGGGTCCGGTAAATCGGTAACCTGTAAAGCGATTATGGGAATCAACCCTTCCGGTCTTTTAAGTCAGGGCAGCATTATATTTAAGGGGGAAGAACTCATAAACAAATCTCCTCAAGATGTACGGAAACGCTGTGGCAAAAGTTTTTCTATGATTATGCAGAATGCTATGAGCGCCTTTGACCCTTCTTGTACCATTGGAACGTTCCTTCATGAGGTATTAAAAGAACATCTGGGATTAAACAAAAAAGACGCATACCGGATGATGGCCGGTATTTTCGAGAGCCTTATGTTAAAAAACCCGGAGGATATATGTAGAAAATATCCGCATCAGCTTTCCGGGGGTATGCTGCAACGGGT
>JAIRLU010000207.1 GCA_031259215.1 Treponema sp.
GAAGTCCCAGGAAAAATTCTTGTGGGATCCCAGGGACCAGGGTCCCTGGAGCGCGATAGTGAGCACCATTGTGCCGTACTGAACGTCATTATTTGACTGTTGGCATGGATTTGAGCATGATCTGCACAATAGCGCCAGGAGTAAAATGGGGAAAACGCTGACTATTCCTGCAAAAAAACAAAACTATATGCCTACTTCGAAGTATTGTTGGGTGAAACTAGAAAAAGAAAAAATTAAAGAACGTGAAAGAGATTGGGCTTGTTCGATAACCCCGTTGGTTATCGAACAAGTCTTGCAAAATACGCTGCATTTTGCTGTTTTTTATCGGAATTTGTTCAAAAACTTTAGTTTTTGAACAACTCTAGTATAAAAACAAGGAGCATTGGAATGTAGATGCGGAATTCCTTGTCCCATTGAAAGGTTTTTTGTTAAAACGTATACAAAAAGGCCGCGAGGGAATGTTCACCGGAGCGATTACGGAAGTGGCCGTGCAAAAAACGGAGAAGGAAAAAAATGACGCCCTTTATCCAGAGCGGGCTTGACTTAATGTAATCTTTAACTTCTATAGTATTTCCAATTATCGTATTGAGAGGTACCGATCATGCAGTATCGAGCCTATGGAAAATTGGGGTTTCAGGTGTCTGCCTTGGGCATGGGGTGTATGCGGCTCCCCCGGATCATAGATGAACAGAAGCATGAGTCCCATGTGGATAGGGAAAAGGCTTTTGAGCTTATCCGCTACGGGGTGGCGCAGGGGATTACCTATTTTGATACCGCCTATGGCTACCATAATATGACCAGTGAAGGGATCCTCGGGGAAGCCCTGGATCAAGGCTTGCGGGAAAAGGTCAAGATCGTTACGAAACAGCCCTTTGGGGTGATGAAGACCCAGGCGGATATTCGGCGGAATCTTGAACAAACCCTCAAAAAACTTCGTACCGATTACATTGATGTGTACCTGATTCATAATATCCAAGCGCCGATCTGGGAGGAAATCAAAGGACGTCAGATCATCGAAGCCTATGAACAGTTCCGCAGAGAAGGGCTTATCCGAGGTATTGGCTTTTCCTATCACGGTTTACTGCCTGCCTTCAAGGATATCCTGGCCTACTATCCCTGGGATATGTGCCAAATTCAGCAAAACTTTATTGATGTAGAACGGGAGGCCACCGCAGAAGCCATAAGGCTTGCAGGCCAAAAAGGATGTGCCCTGGTCATCATGGAACCGCTCCGGGGAGGCAGCCTTGCGAATCCACCCCAGCAGATCCAGCGGATCTATGACGCCTACCCAGTCAAACGGAGCGCCGTGGAATGGGCGTTCCGGCATCTCATCAATTACCCGGAAATCAGTACCATTCTGAGTGGTGTTACGACGCTCCAGCAGCTTAAAGAGGATATTCAGATCTTTTCTCAACCTGATGCGGTACCTGGTTGTCTCAGTGAAGAAGAGCAGCATATCCTCTCCCAAGTCAAAGCCACCTACGAATCGCTCGCCTCGATTCCCTGTACTGGTTGTGAATACTGTCTTCCTTGCCCTCATGGGGTGCAGATTCCCGGGGTCTTTCGGCAATACAACGACGGAGTGATGTTTGGGGTCTTTGATCAGCCCAAGCGAGGGTATATGTTTATGGGGAGGCAGAACCAGGATGCGTCTCAGTGTAAAGCCTGCGGGACCTGTGAAACCCGCTGTCCCCAGCATATTCCCATTATCCAGGAACTCCAAACTGCCCATGAGGCCCTCAAGGGCTGGATCGAGTGAGAGGCTATGAACATCTCTGCATATATAGAAGCTATTGACCGGCAACAACTCCAGGTAGATGGGTTTGTGGTGCTCCAGCAGGGCCGCCAGATTGGAGCCCACCGGTGGACTCCTGATATACCCCGGAATATCTATTCGGTGAGCAAGAGTTTTACCTCAATTGCCGTGGGAATGGCTATTGATGAGGGGAAATTGGCCCTCACCGACCGGGTACTTGATGCCTTTAGGGATGGGGTGGCGAATCCCGATCCCCGGCTTGCAGCCCTCACCTTGGCGCATCTTTTGACCATGAGCCGGGGGTATCCGCAGTTCACCCGGCCCCGAAACGTTGCTGAAGTTCTTGCTCAGACCCTGAGCTATGATCCGGGAACGGTCTTTGTCTACGATAATGCCTCGACCTTCTTAGCATCTGCCATGTTTACCCAAGCCACTGGCCAAACCGTCCGGGACTTCTTGGTGGAGCGGCTTTTCTGTACGCTGGGTATTCCTGAGCCGGTGTGGGCGGAGAGTGATGACCGGTTCACCCTGGGCGCCACAGGTTTGGAGCTTTCTACAGAAAGCCTCGGGGTATTCGGTCAATTCCTGCTGCAACGGGGAAACTGGAATGGCGCCCAACTGGTAGCTGCCCAGTGGATAGACGGGGCAACCCGGACCCAGATACCAACCCGGAATCCCCAGTTTAAGGATTCTTTGGCTCCGGATTATGATCTGGGCTATGGGTATCAGTTCTGGATATGCCGCCATGGGGCCTACCGTTGCGATGGTAAAGACGGGCAATTTGTGGTGGTGTTACCCAGGCAGGAGGCAGTGATAGCGATCACTGCCCATGAAACGCGCATGAAACCCATCCTTTATTTGCTGTGGGAGCATATACTGCCTCAATTGTAATATGGAAAACCCCGCGAGTTTGGGAACGACTGGTACCCGGTATCTCTCTTGACGGGAGTAGGTTTTCCTTATATAATTTCTCTATATTTAGTAGGCATTATGCTGCTTATACCTCTTACTGAAGGAGCCGTGTATGGCACGATTCGAGAAAATTACGGATCTCATAGGGAATACCCCTATCGTTAAAATCAATAAGCTGAATGACAGCGAGGCAACGGTGTATGTAAAACTGGAAAGCTTCAATCCCTTTTCCAGTGTGAAGGATCGCATCGCGCTGGCGATGATCGAGGCAGGAGAACGGGACGGTAAAATTAAGAAAGACACCGTTATCATCGAACCCACCAGTGGGAATACGGGTATTGGCCTGGCTTTCGTGGCTGCCGTCAAGGGATACCGGATCATCCTTACCATGCCTGAAACCATGAGTATTGAACGGCGGAAACTGCTTAAGGCCCTGGGTGCGGAATTGGAGTTGACCGAAGGGGCCAAGGGTATGAAGGGGGCCATTGCCAAGGCAGAGGAACTGGCAGCCACGTATCCCAATGCCTTCATTCCTCAGCAGTTTAACAATCCTGCAAATCCCCAGATTCATGAGGCAACCACTGGACCTGAGATATGGCAAGATACAGAGGGAAAGGTGGACATCCTTATCGGCGGGGTCGGAACCGGCGGAACCGTTACGGGCGCGGGAAAATACCTCAAAGCCCAGAAATCCTCGGTGAAGGTGATTGCGGTAGAGCCTTCGGCTTCACCGGTCCTTTCCGGCGGACAGCCCGGCCCCCACAAGATTCAGGGTATTGGCGCGGGTTTTGTTCCTCAGGTGTATAGCAAGGACCTGATAGATGAAATCTACCAGACCGACGATATCAAGGCCGGGACCATTGCCCGGCGCTTGGCTAAAGAAGAGGGTATTCTGGTGGGGATCTCCGCGGGTGCGGCCCTGGAGGCAGCCTTGACCGTAGCCAAACGCCCGGAGAATAAGGGCAAGACCATCGTGGCAGTGCTTCCTGATACGGGAGAACGGTACCTCTCCACCTGGCTCTGGGACGAGTAAGCCTGATGTTACCCGCTTCTCTCGGAACCTGGAGCATCCTATGAGTTGGAGAATCGCCGTTGCCAGTCTTGATGGGGTACTGATAACCGAACATTTCGGCCGGTCCCGCTGGTTCTATATCATAGATGTCCAACGGGATGGAAGAGGGGTCTTGGTTGAAAGACGTTCAGTACCTCCGCTCTGTGAAGGGGGGAGCCATACCGTAACCGGGATGGAGGCGCGGATTGAGTCCCTTAAGGATTGTGTCGCCGTCCTGGTTGCCAAGATAGGCCCTACTGCTCAGCAGCGCCTGGCCTTGGCAGGGATATCGGTTTTTGAAGAACCGGCTGAATTAGAGACCGCAGTTAAACAAGTGGCGGCTTATTATCTCAGGATCCATAAGCCCGAATCAGGAGCGGAATATCCCTAGCCATCTACCCTTCTTACTATACTTACTAAAAACCTATGGCTGGGCTTGTGGTTTTTTATGGCTATGATACTATGATCATGCGCTTGGACTAGAAATAAAAAACTCGGGCCAATTGGCATGGTTGAATTTATGAAACAGTTTGATTCCGGATATGGGGATTATACAAAAGAACGGCATAAGTGGTTGGATGGATTGACAATTGAAGATAAGTATTGTAATAATTTTCATAGGAGAATGATTATGAAAAAGGGGACCATGTTTTTACTATGGGTTGGGGCGGCAATTTCCGTTTCGGAAATATTTACCGGAGGTTTGCTTGCCCCTTTAGGTTTTTCTCAAGGGTTTATTGCAATAATCATTGGACATTTAATTGGAACAGCACTTCTTGCGGGCGGGGCCTATATTTCCTATTATCGGAAGATTAACGCAATGGATAGCGTGGCCTTTTCTTTTGGTAAGATTGGCGGAAAACTTGTCGCATTGTGTAATCTCGTACAACTTGTCGGCTGGATTATCATTTTGGTTGTACAGGCGGGAGGCGCCATCGCCGCTGTATTTCCGAATCTGCCTTTTTGGACGATACCATTTGCTTTGTCTATCCTGCAAATGGTGTGGGCTATAATTTTTGGCAGCCCCGGAAGGCGAATAAATGATATAGCGGTTGTTCTTTTGGCAGGTCTTTGTGTTTTGTTTCTGGTTGAATCATTTAACCATGAATCAAGCGATCTAGTGTTTTCAAATAGCATAAGTATAATGTTGGGAATAGAATTATCTATAGCAATGCCGGTTTCATGGCTGCCGTTAGTGGGAGACTATTCCTGTAAAGCAAATGACAAAGTTTGCGCCTTTTTAATGCCGTTTCTCGGTTATTTTTTGGGAAGCTGTTTTATGTACCTAATCGGACTTTCGATTGCCGTTTCAAGCGGAAATGATATTTTTTCTTTTATTGGGTCAAGTAAATTCCGTTATATCGCTTGTGGTATAGTTTTGTTATCAACTATAACCACAAATTTTGTAGCTATTTATTCGGCAGCGATATCATCAACGCAATGGATAAAAAGTAAAAATATTCGTATTTCAATTTTAGCAATTGGGATATTCACATTATTAGTTTCCGTATTTTTTCCGGTCAGGCGTTTTGAGCTAATTCTGGAGAAATTCCTTATTTCTATTACGATGGTATTTGTTCCTGTATTTACCCTTGTGTTATTCGATTTTTTTTATAAAAAACAAAAAATGGATAAACCGATAAGTTTGGTAAATGTAATTATTATATTTATTGGTATGGCTGGTAATTGGATATTTAATAAATATAATGTTTTTATACCTACGCTTATGACTTTTTTGTTGGTTTCTGTATTGTTTATTATAAAAAATAAATTAGTAAAAAACAGTATGTAAATATAGAAAACCAAAAACGGTGCATACGAAGCTGTATATGGCCGCTAAAGCGGCTCGGGCTACGGTTTCACCTACCCAGATGGGGGTCCGGGTTGGACTTTCCATCCTGGGGAGGTTATTGAAAATGAATAGTCCGACAATGGTAAAAGATATGAATGCAATAAGAAAGCTGGGGATTGAAGCATTAATAAAGCATCCCCGCCATGAATGCTAAACTTGACCCATATTTGTATTTATTGCCTGTTCTAGGACAGACTTTTCCCCATGGAGTTTTCTGTTGGGGACGAACAGGGGAACCGCTACAGAACACGGGGCGAATAGGCGCCCCTTATCCGGGTGTCGGCACAAGGGGAAGCGGGAAAAGGAGTAGAAAAGCGGTTTGGGCCTCCGCTTCCCTATAAGGGGGTCTGACCCTTATACCCATATCCTCTTCCCCCCCAAGCTCCGCTTCAGGCGGTTCCCCTTCGAGTATCCGCGACCCATAGCGGTCTCCCCAGATATGCCCTTCCCGTGCTTGGGCACGGTTGTACCGCTGGGCAAA
>JAIRLU010000213.1 GCA_031259215.1 Treponema sp.
AATCCCGCATCGCGTCCACCGTTTCTCCCTTGGCCTCGTCCTTGGCGATACGGTTTCCCGTGGAGTTGACGGCCTCGTAGGCTGTGCGGGCGGTCAAAAAGGCGGTGATTTTGCCCGCAACCCCAGCGCACTCCGCCGCGTCCCAGCCAAAAGCCGCCTGTTTTGCCGTGCCGGAAAGCCCTTCCTTCCACCGCTCCGCTAAATCCACTAAATCCTGTTCCCTCGTGGGAATCCAGTCACTGCTCGGCATATACGCCTCCTTTCGGACTTTTATCTGATGCCGCGCCAAATTCAAATCTGGCGTTCATAAATTCAAATTTTTAGCTTCCAAATTCAAGTTTGGAAGTTCCACAGTATGCTTTGACGATTCCATAATATACTTTTGAAGTTCTCCAGTCTGCTGCGGCAGTTCCACAGCCGCCTTTGACCGGCGTATCCAGCCCGTATTCCCACCCCGGCCCCAGCCCGCGCCATCCGCGTTGCCCTGAAACTCCACGGACGATTGTTTGACAAAAAATACGGGGGCGTTGCGGGGACTGGCCCCCGCAGAGGGGGTAGCGCAAGACGCCGCAGGCGGCTGGAGCGCAGGGGTCAGACTTGCGGAGCAAGTCTGCGGCTTCCCTCCTTCTCTCCGGAACAGGCTCACCTTACCGGCGTATTTCCACCACGACGCTCTCATACCCGGTGAGCGCGCTGGTGCGGCTGTCCGGCTGGCCGAAGCCCGCGTAGAGGCGGTAGCGCCCGCCGCCCGAAACGCGCTCCCCGTCGTCGTTTATTACGGTAAAAGCCCTGGGGTCTACGGCGATTTCCACTTCGCGGCTTTCACCGGCGGCAAAAGCGACGCGCTTAAAGGCGCAGAGCGCCGGATTGGGCGGGGCGAAAGGCGATTCTTCAGCCTTTACATACACCTGCAGCACGTCTTCGGTCGCGGCTGTCCCGCCGTTCCTTGCCTTTACTGTCCGGGTTACGCCCGTTTCCCCGGCGGCTCCGGCGGCGGCCGATTCCGCGTAAACATCTCCGTAGGTAAGGCCGTAACCGAAAGGATAGAGCAGCTCGCCTTCGTAGTAGCGGTAGGTGCGGCCCTTCATGGCGTAATCCTCAAAGGGCGGGAGGTCTTCGGTCGAGCGGTAAAAGGTGAGCGGCAGCTTCCCCGACGGGGACGCCTCTCCAAAGAGCAGGCGGGCCGCGGCCGTTCCGCCCCGCGCTCCGGGATACCAGCAGTCGAGGATCGCGCCGCAGTGTTCGTCCGCGTAGCGGAGGTCTATCGCGCTTCCGGCAAGCAGGCACAACACCACGGGCTTTCCGGCGGCGCAGACCGCCTCCATCAGTTTTATCTGGGAAGCGGGCAGGAGCAGGTCTTTCTTGTCGCCCGAAGCGTAGGAGTTGCTGGTGTCGCCTTCTTCGCCTTCCAGGGTTTCGTCCAGCCCCAGGCAGAGGATGACAACGTCGCTCTTTTTCGCCATTGCGACCGCTTCGGCGATCCGGTCGTTTTCGCGGGCCAGTCCCTGCATCCTGTCCTTGTAAAGGTGGCTCCCTTCGGAATAGTAGATGCGGATGTTTTCACCGGCGGCTTCCCGGATGCCGTCGAGCAGGGTAGGGCAGAGGGACAAATCAAAAAGAACTGGAAGAATGTGGGATGGAATAACAAACAACAAAAGCCGCTTTGAGCGGCTCACGAATTCAAGCCCCTGGCTTTGCCGGGGGTATTTGACTCCGGTTACTGAAAAACGGCGGGTCCAGGTAGATAAGGTCAACCTGTCCGCTTCCATTCCCTTGAGGATTTCCAGATTGTCCCCGAGAATGCGGCGATTTACAGGCATAGACGAGTCTATCGGGATTTTGCCTTCGGCGGCGGTGAAGGCGCGGCAGGTTTCTTCACTTCTCCCTCTACTGTAGGGGATTGCCTCCCTTCTTTGGGATACTTACGTTTTTGCCTTCTTGCGCTCTGTATAACGGCTGTGGTTCTTTACGATTCATTGCGATTACCTCCCGCGGCTGCTTCACTTTTAACAAATTCTACTATATTCTACTTTAAATAGGCAGCTATCAGTATCTTGTCAATTGGCCCTGGATACTTCCGAATCGGGAATGACGGCCTACTTCTGCGCCTGCTACGAAAATCAAAAAGGCAACTATGGGACATGGGGATCGGTGGTTTCGGCGCTTATTCCGTAACCTGCCGGTGGATTTCCTCCAACGCCCTCGCTATGACGAGGGCGCTTGACTTACGGGAAACCCTCTGGTAAGGGCAAAGACGGCGGGGACGGAGCGTTCTGCATGGCAGGTATGCCAGGGTTGCTTTCTGGGCAGCCCCTTCCTCAAACTACCGACTATGCCGCGGGGAAATGACTATGAGACCAGGATAAACGCATAAAAATTCGTATTTCTTTATAAAATAACGAATGATCTTAGGTGATGAGAACCAATTTTTGTTTGTTAATTCATTATACCGTAAAGAATTAGTAAATCCTATAGGTTTATCCTGCTATGAGATACTAGGATCTTGACGATATTCCCTTTACCCAGTATCATAATAATACTTTAATCGCCTAACCCAATGGCCGATCTTGAGAGTCTAACCCAATGACTTAGTACTGTGTAAAAAATCGTACAGTTGAACCATTTTCAACATGCGGCATCATGTGATGGAATCTTATACGCAAGGTTCGTATGATGCGGAGAAGCAATTTTACTATCTTCTTAAAAGCTATGTTTTTAAGACATTACAGGAGGATGTATAGTGGCTGTAAGCACATTTAAGAGGGGCTTGCACGTTCCTACCCGGAAAATCGCTACTGAAGGGAAGCCGGTGGAACTGGTACCTACACCGAAACAGGTGGTTATTCCTATCAATCAACATTTCGGCGCCCCGAATCAGAGTTTAGTGCAGGTGGGCGATACGGTGAAGCGAGGGCAGAAAATTGCCGATGCTATCAGCCCCGGACCCATGACCGTACCGGTTCATGCTTCGATTACCGGGATAGTCAAGAAAATCGAGCCGAGGACCCAATCGAACAACAGTGAAGGGCTTTGTATTGTTATCGAAGCTGAGGGGCCTGATGAAAACCCAGAGGGAGAATTCATGCCTCCCCTGGATGCATTTACCTGTACCCGAGAGGAGGCGCTCAAGCGAATCCGGGATGCAGGTATGACCGGTATGGGAGGAGCCGGGTTCCCATCCCATGTCAAGCTGTCCCCGCCGCCGAATAAGCCCATCGACATCATTATCGCGGACGGTGCAGAATGTGAACCCTACCTCACCACCGATGAGGCGGTCATCACCGAGAAACCCCACCGGTTAATTGAGGGCTTGGCCATAATCATGAAAATCACCGGGGTCAAGAAAGCTATCATCGGGATGGAGGATAATAAGAAGAAGCTTGTTCCTCTACTGGAACAGGAAATCCGGCTGAGAAACTATGCCGGTGAGATCACGGTGGGCCTTTGTAAGACCTTGTATCCCCAGGGGGGGGAAAAGATGCTCATCACCGCCCTCACAGGCAGAGAGGTGCCTTCCGGGGGGCTTCCCATGGATGCCCGTTGTATTGTCCAGAACGTGGGGACCCTCGTGGCCATAGCTGAAGCCTTTTCCTTGGGAAAGCCCCTGATTGACCGGGACTTGACCGTGAGCGGCGGGGCATGCAAACTCCCCAAAAATATCCGGGCTCCTATTGGAACCTTGTTGACGGATCTGCCTCCGGCATTTATGGATATTGATTACTCCCGGCTCAGGAAGATCCTCTTCGGTGGGCCTATGATGGGCTTTGCAGTACCTACCGTGGCGATTCCGATTCAGAAAAACACCTCCGGGATCATCCTAATGACCGCGGAAGAAACCTACGCTACAGCTGAAACTCCGTGTATACATTGTGCCCGGTGTATTCGGAACTGTCCTTGCAGGCTTTCTCCGGCGATTATGAATGATAGCCTGGAAGCGGAGGATCTGGATTATGCGGTAAAGGCGGGGCTGATGGATTGTATTGAGTGCGGAAGTTGCACCTTTGTATGCCCTGCCCGGATCAAGCTGGTCCAGCGCTTCCGCGTTGGAAAGGGACGCTTACGGGCTAGGCAGCAGGCAGCTCAGGCGGCTGCTCAAGCGGCAGCAGCAAAAGCGGGGGCTTCCGCAAAAACCTAAGGGAGGATGAGGCGTTTTCATCAGACCTTAGTCTACAGGCTGCAATCCCCCGGAGGGGAGTTACTAACGCAGCCCCATATCGGTGGTTTTTATTTTTTATAGAAGGAATTTTCTATGACAGAAAATAAAGGAATTTTCTATGACGGAAAATGAACAGTCATCCCTGATCCTTGCATCAAGTCCTCATATCGTTTCTCCGGTTGCCACGAAACAGCTCATGGCCAATGTGCTCATCGCCTTGGCCCCGGCTTCGATTTTCGGGGTGTTCATCTTTGGAGTACCTGCCCTTTTAACCATTATAGTGGCAGTAGCCGCGGCAGTGCTGGGGGAAGCCTGCTTTCGGTCGATCATTAAACAGGACATCCGCATTAAGGACCTTTCCGCGGCGGTAACCGGGCTTCTCTTGGCCCTGGTGCTTCCTCCGGGTACCCCCCTGTGGATTACCGCGTTGGGGGCTCTCTTTGCTATTGTGGTGGCCAAGGAATTCTTCGGCGGCCTAGGGGCCAATGTGTTTAATCCGGCCCTTATCGGCCGGGCGGTTCTCATCATGAGCTTCCCCGCGGCACTCACCACCTGGCATGTACCCGAAACCTTCGGTGCATCCATAACCGATGCAGTCAGTACCGCCACACCCCTTAACATCATCAAGCAAGGAGGCTCCATCGCTGATATAGCGGTATCTTTGGGGCTCGATCCAGCCTCGGATTATGGGTCGGTGATGGGTACCCTGTTTTTCGGCAACCACGGAGGTTGTATTGGAGAGACTTCAATCCTGCTGATCCTGGTAGGGGCCGTCTACCTCTTGATTACCAAGACCATAGACTGGCGAGCCCCGGCGGCCATGATCGCCACCACGGCCTTGAGTTCCCTGCTCTTGGGGATGGATCCCCTCTTTGCGATTGTAAGCGGCGGGGTGTTTTTCGGCGCGGTTTTCATGGCTACTGATTATGTTTCCGCACCGCTCACCGCCTATGGGAAACTGGTCTTTGGTTTCGGCGCAGGACTCATCACCGTACTTATCAGGAAATGGGGTAATTACCCTGAGGGGGTTACCTATGGGCTGCTCATCATGAATGCGGTTACCCCCTTCCTTAACCGCTTATTACAGAGAAAATACGGCTTTGTACCAAAGCCTAAGGGGGCAGGGAAATGAAAGGTATGTTGAAACTAGGTATTGTATTGGCCCTCTATGCCACTGCCGCATGTGTAGGGCTTGCCTTCGTGTATTCCGCTACCAGTGAGACCATTGCGGTACGGCAGCAAGCGGATTTAGAGGCCGCCTTGCGAGAACTGTTCCCTGACGGGGATGATTTTACGGATATTACCGGGACCATTGCCGGCCTCAATCCTGCAGTAACCTTTGAAACCCAATACGCGGTGCGAAAAGGCGCGGCCATTATCGGCGCTGCGATTCAGGCCTCTGCAGCCAGTTATGGCGGCATCCTCAAGGTCCTGGTGGGAGTCGGCGCGGACGGTCGGATCAGCCGGGTTAAGATCCTGGAACATCAGGATACTCCCGGGCTTGGGGCAAATGCCGCTTCTCCTACCTACTATGTGGACAAGAGCAAAAACATTACCTTTTATGGTCAATTTGCGGGCAAGTCCGTGCAGGATCCCTTTGAGGTAAAAGAGGATGTGGCGGCTATTACAGCCTCCACCATTACCAGTAAGGCCGTTACCAGTGCAGTTAAGGCTTCAGGGGATGCAGCCGCGGCATGGCTCATCCTTCAGACAGGAGGTGCACAGTGAAACGCCTAATTCAGATATTTACCAACGGGCTGGTACGGGAGAATCCCCTGCTCATGCTGATGATTGGGCTTTGTTCATCCTTGGCAGTAACCACCGCAGTGGCCAATGGCATTGGGATGGGGCTTTCCATGACCTTCGTACTCCTTATGTCAGAACTGGTGATCAGTGCTTTCAAGAAACTCATCCCTGAATCAGTACGGATTCCGGTGTTCATCATTGTGATTGCCGCCTTTACCACGGTGATCGATTATATGCTCAAGGCCTATTTCCCGGATCTGTCCAAGGCCATGGGGGTTTTCATTCCCCTCATCGTGGTAAACTGCATCATCATGGGCCGGGTTGAATCCTTTGCTTCCAAACAGTCCCTGGTGAGCGTGATCCCGGATGCCCTGGGTATGGGGTTGGGGTACACTTGGGTCTTAACGGGCATATCGATAATCCGGGAAATCTTGGGAAGCGGCACGCTTTTGGGTTTCCCTGTTCTCCCGGAGGGTTTTCAGCCGATTCTGTTTTTTGTGATGCCTCCGGGAGGCTTTTTTGTGTTCGCCCTGTTTATCAGCCTTAACCTTTTCATCAAGGCCCGGCTTAAACCACAAGAAACCGAAACCCTCGAGGAGGAACAAGCATGAACCTGTTTAAAATATTTATCTCCGCATTTTTGATCAATAACGTGATTCTCATGCGGTTCCTGGCCCTCTGCCCCTTCATCGGGATGAGTACCGATGAGGATAAATCCATCGGCATGGGCTTGGCAGTTACCTTTGTTACGGTCTTGGCTACCTGCGTTACCTGGCCGATCTACAAGTTCGTTCTGGAACCCTTGGGCCTGGTCTTCCTGCAGCTCTTGGTTTTTATCCTGGTTATCGCCTCCCTGGTCCAGTTAGTGGAATTTTACCTTAAAAAGTCGGCTCCCGCGCTGTATTCCTCCATGGGGATTTACCTTGCCCTGATCACTACCAACTGCGCCATTCTGGCGGTTACCCTGGATGTCATTTCCAATGGGTATACGTTTATGGAATCCCTGGTATTTGCCATCGGCGTGGCCCTGGGATTCCTCTTGTCCCTCCTCCTCCTCGCGGGGATCCGGAAACGGATCCGAACCAGTCCTATCCCTTCTTTCTTGAAAGGGACCCCCATACTCTTTGTTACCGCGTGTCTCCTTTCTATGGCCTTTACAGGTTTTTCCGGGCTTGTTAAATAGGAGGTTAAGATGATTATCGTAATTACCGCATTGTTTGCCTTGATCTTAGCGTTTATCCTGGGTTTAGCCTTGGGCTTTTTCCGGGAATTCTTCGCTGTTCCAGAGGACCCCCTCAAAGGTCAGGTCCGAGAATGTCTCCCCGGAGCCAACTGTGGGGCCTGCGGGTTTCCCGGCTGCGATGGGTATGCCGCTGCAGTGGCCGCAGGAACTGCAGAAATAAACCGCTGTTCCGTGGGGGGAAAGGCAACTGCCGAAAAACTCGCGGCCCTCATGGGGGGAGACGCTTCGGTAACTCCTCTGGTTGCGGTTCTGGCCTGTCAGGGTTCCAAGGAACATGCCCCGCTCAAGGGAGATTATTGGGGCATTCCCACGTGCCGGGGGGCGAAACTCTCTGCAGGAGGTACGAAGCTCTGTTCCTGGGGTTGTCTGGGATATGGGGATTGCAGCAAGGTGTGTCAATTCGGTGCACTCCGCATCGGGGCAGATGGATTACCCCATATTGACGGGGTTAAATGTACAGGCTGTAAACGTTGTGTGGCAGAATGCCCCCAGCAGCTTCTTCGGGATATTCCCAAGGATCGAAAAGGGGCTATGCCCCTCTGTTCCAATCGGAATCCCATCAGGACTATGGTGAAGAAGACCTGTAAGGCAGGGTGTATCAAATGCGAGGTGTGTGTGAAAAACTGCCCTGAAAAGTGTATCACCATGGATAAAGGGATCCCCTTGGTGGATTATACCAAATGTACCTCCTGTGGGACCTGCGCCGCTAAATGTCCTACCAAGGTATTCAAAGTGCTTCCCCATAGTGCATAATATGAAAAGCTAAGATGAAACTGAGTATGATCGAAGCGGCAGAGACCACTTTGGCCGATATAGAGGGGCTTGTCCTGTTTTCAAACCTGCGGGACCAGCCCCTCATGAGGGCCTTTAAAGAACTCCTTGAGCAGGTAGCTTCCAAAGGGCCTGCTGCTTCTGAGATGTCGCTGGTACGTTCCTGGGCTTTTTTTATGGCTTCCCTGGTCGAAACGGAAATATCCTGCAGGGAAGTCCCTGCGCATCCAGGGTATGGTGATTTTTATCATGCCCTGGCCTGGATGACGCTCAGGGATGATAATCGCTTTACCCGTACTGCCGAGGTTCACCCAGGGGTAGGAGGCTTTGATAGGTTCCCGCAGGTTTTGGTTACCCTGGCTCAGATCGATCTTTCCCGGCTGGGGAGGATTGCTGCCTTTGATATCCCTGGTCTGGGTTTTTATGTGGGGGCCCTCCTGCGGGAAAGTTTTCCTTTTCTTGATAAACCGGCCCATGCTATTGAGGAGGAAGCCCGGCTCTTGTGGCTAGCGGAGGGGAAACGGGCTGGGGTCTATCCCCTCCTGGATAGCCTCTTCCCTGAACATACCGACTGGGCTGCAGGGCTTGCGGATTTTACCGGGTATATTCACCGGGTCGGTGCAGGTACTTTGGGGCTTTACCGGTCCTTTCGCTGGGCCGGTTTTCCAGACGCGGGGTTGAAACCGGTACTGAACCCTGACCCAGTGCAGCTTTCCTCTCTTGCGGGATATGAGGAGCAGCGTTCGGTGGTCATTGCCAACACCCTCCGTTTCCTTGAGGGAAAACCCGCCAATAACCTGCTGCTCTACGGCGACCGAGGTACGGGCAAATCCGCTACGGTCAAGGCGGTGTGTAACGAGTATGCCCATCGAGGGCTTAGGCTTCTGGAAGTCCCTAAGGGGAAACTGGTGCAGCTCCCAGAGATCCTCGAAACCCTCTGTTTCCGGGGCGTACGTTTCATCATCTTCATCGACGACCTTTCCTTTGAAAAGACCGACGATTCCTTCACTGCCCTGAAGATGCTGTTGGAAGGGGGAATTGAGGCAAGGCCTTCCCAGGTAGTGATCTATGCTACCAGTAACCGCCGGCACTTGGTTAAAGAGTACGCTGCGGATCGGCCCACGACGGCTATGGCCGCAGACGCCCTGGCTACCGGGGATATGCGGGCTTTCGATACCATGCAGGAACAGTTCTCCTTGGCGGATCGTTTTGGTCTTACGGTGGTGTTCGCCGCTCCGGGACAAGAGGAATTCCTGCGTATTGCCGAATACATTGCCCGGGATCGGGGTATCATACCCGATGCTCCCCAGGAGGAGGTATGGAAAACCTTTCGAGAAAACGCCCTCCGCTGGGAACGGTGGTTCAACGGCCGCTCTCCTCGGACTGCGGTACAATATGTAGATTGGGTAGCCGGAGGAGATGGATTCCCCTGGGAGTAAGGGCTAAACTTGACCCATATTTGTATTTGTTGCCTGTTTTAGGACAGACCTTTCCCCAAGGAGTTTTCTGTTGGGGACAAACAGGGGAATCGCTACAGAACACGGGGCGAATTGGCGCTCCTTATCCGGGTGTCGGCACAAGGGGAAGCGGGAAGAGGAGTAGAAAAGCGGTTTTGGTCTCCGCTTCCCTATAAGGGGGTCTGACCCTTATATCCCTATCCGCTTCCCCCCCAAGTTCTGCTTCAGGCGGTTCCCCTTCGAGTATCCGCGACCCATACCGGTCTCCCCAGATATGCCCTTCCCGTGCTTGGGCACGGTTGTACCGCTGGGCAAATACCTGTTTCAGCCATTTCATGAT
>JAIRLU010000258.1 GCA_031259215.1 Treponema sp.
GTACCATACTCCTTGTTTGAGCAAACGTAATGGTCTCATAGAGTATAGTAGGGATGGACCTGGGATTTTGCTTTACCAGGGTTGCAGGGAAACGAGCAATCTCCGAACCAATGCTTCTCCCAATACCCCTTACCATTTTTGTGGGTCAAGTTTAGCCTCCGGGGAAGGGGGGCAGAGGCCCTCTCAAACTTGAAGTTCCCGAGTGGGGAGGGCCCTCAGCTTGTAGTGAGAGAACCCCCTTCGGGAGGGGTTGAAACCAGGGTTGCGGGAGGACGATTGGTAGTCTTCCGAAGCGCTTCAAAGCGTTCACAAAACCTTTGCAATTTCTCCCAGGGCCCGGCAGAGCAGTTCCATCTCTTCCGCCCTGTAACGCTGATCCACCGGTACGGAATAGATGTGATCATAAATGTACCGGGCGCCGGGGAAATCACCCAAATCCACTTCTTCGTGGAAAGGCCAGTACACCGTGGATGTAACCCCCCGGCTCTTTAAGATTTCCCGGGCTGCATCCCGGTCTTTTGAATAGAGGGCCAGGTGGCTGGGGCAGACCCCTTCGTCCAGTTGGGGAAAAACCGGAATAGTCCGGGAACCGAAAGGATTTTGGGAAAGCACAAAGGCGTAATTTTCCCGGCGTCGGGCGTACAGTTCCCGGAAAGGATAACAGGTTATAATATCCGCGGAACGGCCGTCGCTGTCATAGGCGTCAAAAATCCGCCGGAGCCGCAATTCGGTGTCCCAGAAAATTTCGTTGACCCGGTCTTCAGACCCCTCTTGCCGGAGAACCCGGGCCTGCTCCGCAAAGCAGGCAAGCCGGCCCCGGATATGTTCTTCCTCCGGGGGCAGCAGGGGCAGGGAAAATGTTCCCCGCCGCTTTATGGCAAAGCCCCCGGAGGGTATCCCTATCCATTTACGCAGGCTTCCGGCGGTATAATCGGCCCTGGGTTCAATACCATCACCGGAAAAAACACTGTGGGTCACATCGTGGATAACGGCAACCCCCGCAGCAGCGCAGGCCTCAACAAAACTCCGGTCATATACAGAAAAACCGTAGTAACCGCAGAGGCCCAAAACAGAGATCCGGGGAATCAGATCCCGGTTAAATTGAGGACACAGCCCCTCGGGGGATACGTCATAAAACAGAAGGGAATAACCGGCTTTTTTATAAGGGGCGATGACGGTTTCGCAGGTATAGGCCGGGAGATAGGCAACCCCTTTGTCATCCCGCTGTTTCAGATCCAAAAGGCAGTAGTACATAGCGCAACGACCGGACAAACAGAGCCGCCGGTCCCCGCCTCCGAGCCGGTCAAAAAAATCCCCATCTCCGATGGGGCCCTGTTCCCCGGTATCCTCCAGGCAAAAAAGGCCCCCAACCCGCGGGGTATCCATGATCTAAAACCCCCGGATTACCCGGTCATCCAAGGCGCGGATTATTTCGCAGGCCAGCTGTACGGAATGTTCAAAATCCCCGTAAGAGGCGATACCGTAATGGGTGTGGATGTACCGGACCGGGATGCCGATGACGATTACCGGCACCGCCTTGCCGGTCAGATGAATGATCCCGCCGTTGGTGGAACCCCCGGTACGAACCGCCTCCTGCACGGGGATGCCCTTTTTCCGGGCCAGATCCAGGGCAAAACGCTGAAACCGGGGGTTGGTGATCATCCGGGCGTCAATATGCCGGAGCATGGGGCCCTTCCGTATAGCGGTCTGCACCGCGTAGGATTCCACCACCGTATCGTCCGCAGGAGAACCTTCAATAGCTATGGCGATATCCGGTTTCACGGTCTGAGCGGTTACCGTGGCGCCCCGGAGCCCTACTTCTTCCTGAGCGGCAAAGGCGCCGGTGATATTCACCTGAAGTTCCGATCCGGCAAGTTCCCGCAGGGTTTCGATGATCGCCGCACAGCCCAAGCGGTTGTCGAAGGCCTTGCCGATCATGGTGTCGCGGCCGTCAAAATACTCAAACTGAACATCTGGCGTTACCGGAGCGGCAACGGAGATACGGTAATCCTCCCGGATTTCCCGGTCGCTGGAGGCGCCCACATCAATAAGCATATCGGCGATTTCGGGGGGTTGCTTTTTTTCCGCCTCCGAAAGAAAATGGGGAGGTTTGCTGGCGATAATGCCGGGAATCCATGCGCCGGAATCATCCCGGACCCGGACCCGGTGGGCAGGCACATTGGAGGGAAGCCAGCCTCCCAATGGGACAAACTCAAGGGTCCCGTTGGGCCGTACTGCCTTAACCATAAAACCCACCTCATCGCTGTGAGCGTCAAGCATCAGCGACGGAAGCCCTTCCCGCCAGGGGGAACGCCGGATATATACGTTCCGCATGGCATCTTCGCTTTGATCCCCCAGCCCTTCACCGTACCGCCCGATAAGGGCAGCAACCTCATCCTCAAACCCCGAAACGCCGGGGGCCTTGGAAATTGCTTGTATCCGTCTCAGCGCAGCTTGTTTATCCATGAACCTTTCCGTTTATTTTAACCTTTTCAAATTCCACAATAAAATCCGCGAGATAATCCGCCATAGTTTGCAACATTGTTCGGCCCCATTCGGGAGTCGCGGTGTTGGGGTGATCCGGCCCAATCCAGCCGTTATCGGTTACCTGGGGAGTCTGGCGGGGGATCGTTACCTGGACTCCCTTAAATTCAACGGTGTAGAACCCCGTAGCTTTCAAGCCCTGGGAAACATCTTTGAGCTTCATATCCTGGTCGATTTCTTTCATATCAACCAGGGACGGATCGATCCCCATGATGCCCGCGGTTTCCTCGCCACCCCCATGTCCGCCTTTCCATTCAGGATTCATCTCCCATACATTGAGCCACCAGTTGAGCAGGGCCAAAAGACAACCCTCCTTATCCAATTCAATACCCAGCCGTTCGATGGTTTTTACATTCCCCCCGTGTCCGTTAAGGACGATGAACTTCCGCGCACCGTGGATCTTGAGACTGTCGATGATACGGCGAAGCAACTGATAGAGGAGATCCATGCCGAGGTTGATGGTACCCGGGAAGGGCTCCAGGCTGTCGCAGGAACCGAAAGGAATCGTCGGTACGATAAGGATTTCCTGATTTTTTTCCTCCAGCAGTTCCAAAAGCCTGTCAGGGATAAGGGTGTCGGTCCCCAGGGGTAAATGCCGGCCATGACATTCAATACTCCCTATGGCGAGCAGGACCGTATCGTGTTTTTTAAAATACGCCTCCGCCTGGGGCCAGGTAATTTTAGAAAGACGCATACCATTCCTCTTTGCGCACGTACGCGCTGCACGATGAGTCCATACAGCCCGCCGGCTGTATGGACCACCCTCTTTTACTTCCTGACCTGTACATTTTCCAGCTTATGATAGCCGATGGGATCGAGGATGAAATTTTCCACCTTGTTATTGCCGCCGGCGTTGATCTGGGTGTACACGATATTTGCATTATTGGTCAGATCCGCAAGATAGACCGCCAGATCCTGATAGGCTTTGTTCCGGACTGTCATATCCACGCTGGTACGGCCAAGGTTAACCAGCCGGTCAACCTCCGGGTCCGCCACAAAGGAACGGTTGCCCGCGGCGCCCTGCTGACTGGAATGTTCCAGGGAGTAGTAGGTATAGTCCCCGTCCTTGGTAGAGGTAACCCAGCCGAAATAGGCCAGATCATGTTCCGCCGCGGTGGTCCGCTGGATAAAGGCGCCGAATTCCATCACCTCAAGTTTGGCGGTGATTCCCACCTCCCGGAGCATCTCCACCACGGCCTGGCAGACTTCTACCCGTTCCTGATTATTGTTCACCCAGATATTGCAGGTAAAGCCGTTGGGATACCCCGCCTGGGTCAAAAGCCGCCTGGCCAGGGCCGGATCGTAGGCGTCCACCCCGGTCTTGTAGTAGCCGTATACTGCAGGGGCGATAATGGCGTCCGCTGCCTGCCCAGCTCCGCTCAATACCGTATCAATAATCAACTGCCGGTCAATGGCGTGACTGACCGCCTGGCGGACCAGTTTGTTGTCAAAGGGCTTTTTCCTCATGTTCATGGAAATATAAAAACAGGTCAGCGAAGGAGCCTTAAACACGGTGAGATTTTTATTGGCCTCCAGGATCTTCAGATCGTTGGTGGTGATATCATAGGCCAGATCCACCTCCCCTGTTTCCAACGCAATGGTCCGCTGGGAGGCCTCGGGGATAACTTTCATGACCAGGTACTTGGTTTTCGCGGGGCCGGCGTAATAATCCGCAAAGGCCTCAAGCCGCACCGAATCGCTCTGGCTCCAGGAAACAAACCTATAGGGCCCCGATCCGATGGGATGCTGGATGAACCGGTCCGGATTCGCCTGAACATAGGCCTTGGGAAGGATGGCCGCGAAGGGCACCGCCAGATTCCGGAGGGCGGGACCATAGGGGGCATGGGTATTCACCACAACCTGATAGGGATTTTCAACCCGTACATCGGAGATAAAATCCACAATATAGGCCACCGCAGGGGTGGCAATGGCCCGGTCCAGGGAAAATTTTACATCCTCCGCGGTAAGGTCCGTCCCATTGTGGAATTTAACGCCCCGGCGTATATAAAAGCGGTACGAGGTGGGAGACAACTGCTCCCAGCGTTCTGCGATTTGAGGCCGCAGTTCGTTGGTCACCCCGTCAACTTCCACCAAGGTGTCAAAAAGGTGGTTTGTCACCTGAACCGCCGGAGTTTCCTTCCCGACATGAGGATCAAAGGACGTTACATCCGATCCCTGGCCCCATGTGATAGTTTCTTTATATCCGCCGCCGCCGGATTTTGAATCCCCGGAGCCGCTGGCAAAAACCAGAACGGATCCCCATACGACAAGGCCGATACACACAACGATTTTTTTCATCTTCATCCTCTTGAAAATATTTATTGACCCCTCATTACCTGAGGTTCTATGGTTTCTTGCATTTCCACCTCCGCATCTGAGCCCCCTATGAGGGTACAGGCGACAAAATGGTTTTTTTCCGCTTCCAAAAAAGGAATATCAGCCCCTAAACAGGCGTCTTTCACCTGGGGGCAGCGGCGGGCAAACCGGCAGCCCGGCGGCGGTTCAATGGGGGAGGTTATTTCCCCTTTGAGGATCATCCGCTGGATGCCGAAATCCGGGTCCGGCACGGGAATTGCCGAAAGCAGGGCCTGGGTATAGGGATGCAAGGGCCGTTCAAAAAGAACCGCTGCCGGGGCCTTCTCCACCATCCGGCCTAAGTACATCACCAGAATATCCTTAGAAAGGTGTTTAACCACGGAAAGATCGTGGGTAATAAAGAGGTAGGTAAACCCCAACTCATTCTGGAGATCCTGCATCAGATTGAGGATCTGGGCCTGAATGGAAACATCCAGGGCGCTCACTGGCTCATCGCAGATAATAAGTTTCGGATTCAGGGCCAGGACCCGGGCAATGCCGATCCGCTGCCGCCGCCCGCCGTCCAGCTCATGGGGATAGGTATTGATAAGCCGGGCGGCGAGGCCAACCATCTCCATCAATTCCAGGGTCCGGCAGCGGAGCCCCTCTTTATCCCGGGAGGAAAAGAGCTTTTGGATGATCAGGGCTTCCTGAATCGTTTCGCTCACCGTCATCCGGGGATTCAAGGACGCGAAGGGATCCTGAAAAATAATCTGCATATCCCGGCGCAGGACCTTCATCTGCTTTTTGTCGTAGGTGAGGATGTTAAAGCTTTCAAAAAAAACCCTCCCTCCGGTCGGCTCCTGGAGCCGGAGTATGGCCCGGCCCAGCGTACTTTTTCCGCAGCCCGATTCACCCACGATACCCAGGGTTTCTCCTTTAAGGACCGTAAAACTCACCTCATCCACCGCATGAAGCAAGCCGGCGGGAGTAGAAAAATACTTTTTCAGGTGATCCACCCGGAGCAGCTCAGTTTTATCCGCGACCATCAGCGCGCCTCCCCTGAAGCGGATTCCCCCGCCGGGGGAAAGCCGGTTTGGGCATATACACACCGTACCTGATGCCCCCCGCCGGCATCGATCAGAGGCGGCGGCGAAAGGGCGCAGGAACCGGCGGCGTAATTGCAGCGGGTATGAAATGTACACCCCCGCGGCAGGTTCGTGGGATCCGGCATCAGCCCCTTTATTGATTTGAGCCGTCTCACCTCCTTGGCAAGACTGGGAATGGATCCCAAAAGGCCGATGGTATAGGGGTGTTTGGGATGTTTGAAAATATCCCGAAGGCTCCCGTATTCCACCATTTCACCGGCGTAGATAATCGCCACCTGATCGCAGTTTTGGGCCACCACCCCCAAGTCGTGGGTAATAAGCAGTATGGAGGTATGCAGTTTTGCCTTGAGGGAGCGGATCATTTCCAGCACCTGGGCCTGAATCGTAACATCCAGGGCGGTGGTGGGTTCATCGGCAATAAGCAGTTTTGGATTACAGGCCAGGGCAATGGCAATGATCACCCGCTGTTTCATCCCTCCGGAAAACTGATGGGGATACTCCCGCATCCGGTCCCGGGAAATTCCCACCATCTCAAGCATATCCGCAGCCATGGCGGCAATTTCCCGGGGCTTCATTTTGTTGTGGGTCCGAATCACTTCGATAATTTGATCCCCCACGGTCATCACCGGATTCAGGCTGGTCATGGGATCCTGAAAGATCATGGAAATTTTATTCCCTCGGATGGAACGTTTTTGCGTTTCGCTCATCCTCAGCAGATCCTGTCCCTCAAAGATCACCCTGCCGCCGCATATTTCTCCGGGAGGATCCGGAATAAGCCCCATGATCCCCCGGGCCAGCGTCGTTTTTCCCGCCCCGGTTTCTCCCACCAGGCCCAGGGTATGCTGCTCCTTCAGGGACAAACTCACCCCGTTCAGGGCTTCCACAATCCCCTCATCAGTCACATACCGGATAACCAAATCCTCAATCCGGAGCAGATCCCCGGAATCAAGGGATTTCGTGGTGTCCGCCGCTTCCGGCGGGTCTTTCCGTACCATGTCTATATCCGCCGCCTTCAGGTTTTCAGCCTCGGGTCCAAAGCATCCCTGAGTCCGTCTCCCAGCACATTGAGGGCCAGGATGGTCAGCATGATGCCAAGCCCGGGAATAACCGTAATATGCCAGCCTTCCCGAATGTAGGAACGGGCGCCGGAAAGCATGGAACCCCACTCGGGGGTAGGCGGCTGTATCCCCAGGCCCAGAAAGGAAAGCCCCGCGATGGAAAGAATCGCCCCCGCCACACCAAGGGTAGCCTGGACAATCAGGGGCGCCATGGAATTGGGAATAATGTATTTAAAAATGATCCTGAAGTCCCCCGCTCCCAGGGCCCGGGCGGCTTCAATAAATTCCTGTTCCTTGATAGTCAGTACCGAAGCCCGTACCGTCCGGGCAAAGGTGGGAATATAGGATATGGCGATGGCGATAAGCACATTGATCAGGCTTGTCCCCAGGGCCGCCACAATAGCGGTCGCCAAAAGCATGGAGGGGATTGCCAAAAGAATGTCCATAAAGCGCATAATGGAATTATCCGCCACCTTCCCGTAATACCCCGCCAGGGCGCCCAAAATTCCCCCCAAAAAGGTGGATATGATAATCGCCGCGGTTCCCATAAACAGGGAATACCGTACCGCCCAGAGCATCCGGAAGAGGATATTCCTGCCGAATTCATCAAGGCCAAAGGGATAGTGGGCGCTGGGCCCCTGAAGCCGGAGCCTGAGGTTCTGTTTGATCACATGGTTATTGTAGAAGGACTGTCCCCCGGCGCCGTCAATCACGAGGGTCGCCGCCGCGATAAGAAAAAGCAGGACGAGAAATCCCAGTCCCCCCAGGGCCAGCTTATTTTTTTTCAGCCGCCGCCACACCTCTCCCCAAAGGGACCGCTGCCGGGTATGGTTCATGACGCCGCTCCTGCCGTGGCTTTTTTCATAAAAATATGCTTAACCGAAGCACCCTTATACTGAGATTTTATCCGGGGGTCCACAAAGGCATAGATAATATCCACCGCCAGATTCACCAGGGAAAACATGATCGCCAAAAAAAGAACCGCCCCCATAACCATGGGAATATCTTTCCGGGTAATGGAATCCACCATCAGCCGCCCCAGGCCGGGCCAGGAGAAAACCGTTTCCGTCAGCATGGCCCCTCCCAGAAGCTGGCCGAACTGGAGGCCCACCGCGGTAATGATAGGGATGAGGGCGTTTTTAAACATGTGCTTCCGGGTAACTTCCTTTTCGGTAATTCCTTTGGAACGGGCGGTAAAGATGTAGTCCTGGCGGATGACCTCCAGCATGGAGGACCGGGTCATCCGGACCACTGTGGCGGCCACGCCGGTACCCAACGTGATGGCGGGAAGGATGATGCTCCGCAGCAGGGGGGAAAACCCCGAACCCATGCCCTGGGAGGGAAGCCATCCTAATTTGAGGGCAAAAAGGAGGGACAACAGCAGCCCCAGCCAGAAATTCGGCATAGAAACCCCCACCAGAGAGAGAACCACCGAAATAGTATCAATCAGGGTATACTGTTTTTTTGCCGAGAGGATCCCCACGGGAATACCGATAAGGAGGGCAACAATAATTCCCGCGAAAGCCAGGATGCAGGTATTGGGGAATTTATCCCACACCTGCTCCCATACGCTAATTTTGTTCCGGTAAGAGACCCCCAGATCCCCCCGGCACATGTTTTTTACGTAGTTAACGTACCGGATTACCAGGGGATCGTTCAGCCCCAGCTCTTCCCTGGTTTGAGCCAAGGCTTCGGCGGTGGCCTGATCCCCTAAAATAATCGCCGCCGGGTCTCCGGGAGTCAAATTCATGATAAAAAAGACGATAAAAGTAACCCCTAAAAGGACAGGGATCATCAATAAAAGCCGTTTTAGGATATATACTGCCATACAAAAGCCTGATACATAATACCCCACTATACTATTATCATACCTCTTTATCAAGCGGATTTATCTAAGAGCTTTCCCCGGCCAGTAACAACCCGCGGGATCCTCTGGTTTAAAGAATACGGCGCGGCCCCTACTTGTCGTAAAGGTGACAGCATACATACTGTTCACCGGAGATTAGCTTGGGTAAAGGCGCCTTGGTTTTGCAAAGCTCCATGCAGTGGGGGCAACGGGTATGGAAGGTGCAGCCCGAGGGGGGATTAATCGCCGAGGGGATGGTTCCTTCCAGAAGCCGCCTGGTTTTGCGCTTGTGGGGATCCATCACCGGGATAGCCGACATCAGGGCCTGGGTGTAGGGGTGCAGGGGATTCCGGTAGAGGGCATCCTTGGCCGCCACTTCCACCATAGCTCCCAGGTACATTACCCCGATGCGGTCACTGAAAAATTCCACCACTGTAAGGTTGTGGGAGATAAAAATGAAGGTAAGGTCGTACTCCTTCTTGATCGTGTTCAGGAGGTTGAGTACCTGGCTCTGGATGGAAACATCCAGGGCGGAAACGGGTTCATCGGCGATGATGAGTTTAGGTCTCACCGCCAAGGCCCGGGCAATGCCGATACGCTGCCGTTGGCCGCCTGAGAATTCGTGGGGGTAGCGGTTGGCATGGTAAGCGGCAAGCCCCACATCATTCAAAAGGCTTAAAACTTTCCTTTCCCGATCTGCGTTGTTTTCCGCCAGTTTATGGACGATGAAGGGTTCTCCCACGATGTCGCCCACTGTCATCCGGGGGTTAAGGGAGGAGTAGGGATCCTGAAAGATCATCTGCACCTTCTTGCGAACCTGGAGCATTTTACGGTCGCTTATCCCGGCGAGACTATCTCCGTCAAGATCGATGTCCCCATCGGTGATGGATTCCAGCCTGCAGATCATCCGTCCCAGGGTGGATTTGCCGCAGCCCGATTCCCCCACTATGCCGAACACTTCCCCTCGCCGCACATCGAAGCTTACGCCGTCCACGGCCCGAACCTGGTAATGTTTGCCCAAGACGCCCTTACGGACATCATAGTGTTTCCTCACATTCTGAACACTGAGCAGGGTATTCATATTCCGCCTCCTCCAGGGGAATTCCACGTCCCGGCCCCGCTCTGGAGCCAGCATTTGCTGTAGTGGCGCTTCCCCACTTCGCTAAAACCCGGCTCCTCTTGGCCGCAAATTTCCTTGGCGTATTTGCAGCGGGAGCGGAACTTGCAGCCCGGGGGCATGAACTTAGGGTTGGGGACGTTCCCCGGAATAGACTCCAGTTCCCCGGTGCGGATTCCCAGTTTGGGGATGGAGGCCAAAAGCCCCTGGGTGTAGGGATTCACCGGCCGGTCAAAAATGTCGTAGACGCTGCCCTTCTCCAGGATCCGTCCGCAGTACATCACCGCCACCTGGTCGCAGAGTTCTGCCACCACCCCCAGGTCGTGGGTGATGAAGATGATCGAGGTCCCGATGTCCCGCCTCAACTGCATCATCAATTCCAGTATTTGGGCCTGAATGGTTACGTCCAGGGCGGTGGTCGGCTCATCGGCGATAAGGAGGCTGGGGTTGCAGACCAGTCCCATAGCCACCATGACCCGCTGGAGCTGGCCCCCGGAAAGCTGGAAGGGATATTCGGAGAGGAGGCTTTCCGCCCGGGAAAGGCGCACCTTCTTGAGCACTTCCAGGGTACGCCTGCGGGCCTCCTGACGGCTTACCCGCTGGTGCAGCAGGATACTCTCGATGATCTGATCCCCAATCTTCATCACCGGGTTCAAGCTGGTCATAGGTTCCTGGAAGATCATGGCAATCTCGTTGCCTCGGATGTTCCGCATCTCCTCCTCCCCCAGTTCCCGCAGATCCCTGCCGTTGAAAATCACCCGGCCCCCATCGATCCTGCCGGTGGTTCCCGCCAAAAGCCGCATGATCGACATGGCGGTAACGCTTTTGCCGCTTCCCGATTCCCCCACAATGCCCAGCACTTCCCCCGGCTTCAGTTCCAGGTCGATGCCTTCCAGTACCCGGACAATTCCCGTGCCGGTGTAGAAACTGGTACGGAGGTCTTCAACTTTCAGCACGTATTTTTCAGCCCCGCCGGCCATATCTTCTTTTTCAAGCCTGTCAGCCATAGTTTCATTCTCCATTGGAAACCTTCGGGTCCAGGGCGTCCCGCAGGCCATCCCCCAGCAGGTTGAAGCTGAGGACCGTACAGAAAATGGCGAGTCCCGGAAAGAAGGTGGTATGCCAGGTGGTAATCATGTAGTTCCGTCCGGTACTCAGCATGAGTCCCCATTCCGGGGTAGGGGCCTGGGCACCCATCCCCAAAAAACTCAGAGACGAGGCGGTGAGGATCGAGGTCCCGATGTTCATGGAAAACTGGATGATGATGTTGGGGATCGCGCTGGGAAGGATATGCTTAAAAAGGATGCGGAGATCCCGGCAGCCGGTACTGCGGGCGGCTTGGACAAAGACGCTGTTTTTGATCGCCAGGGTACTGCTCCGTACTAGCCGGGCGAAACTGGGAGTGCCGAACAGGGCCACCGCGATGATCACGTTTCCCAAGCCCGGCCCTATGAGGGCCACGATGGCAATGGCCAGGATGATGCCGGGGAAGGCAAAGAGGGTGTCGCAGACCCGCATGATCGCCGAATCCAAAAGGCTGCCGTAGTAACCGGAGATGAGTCCCAGGACGGTTCCGAAGACGGCCCCCAAGGTAACCGAAAAGATCCCCACCCCCAAGGAAATCCGGGCCCCGCAGAGAATCCGGGAGAAGATGTCTCTGCCGAATTCATCGGTACCAAACCAGTGGGCCCCGGAAGGGGGTTCCAGCAGGGCCTCGTAGTTGTATTCGTTGGGACCGTAGGGGATAACCAACTCGGCGATACCGGCGATAAGGGCCAGCAAGGTGATGAAACCCAAGGCCATCAGGGCGGTTTTCTGTTGCTTGAATTTCCGTAGGAATTCCGCGAAGGGACTGTTGATACTTTCCACCGGTCCCATGCCGGCTTCGTCTATTACCAGGACCGGGCCTTCTGTTTCCATATATTTCCCTCTCTCAACCAAGCCTTATTTCCGGGTTTATCACCGCGTACAAGACGTCAACGATTAGATTCACCATGATAAAGGTGAACGCGAAGATCAGGACCAGGGTCTGGATAGCCGGGTAATCCCGGTAGGAAACCGATTCCACCAGCAGGGAGCCCAGACCGGGATAGGCGAAAACTATCTCCGTAACCACCGATCCCCCCAGGAGGAAGCCAAACTGAAGCCCCAGCACGGTAATCACGGAGATCATGGCGTTGCGGAACCCGTGCCGCCAGATCACCAGGCGCTCCGGCGCTCCCTTGGCCCGGGCGGTGCGAATATAATCCGCCTTGAGGACCTCCAGCATGGAGGATCGGGTGAACCGGGCGATTACCGCGAATATGTTGGTTCCCAGGGTGATCGCCGGGAGGATCAGATTCCGGAAAGATCCCGCCCCAGTAGTGGGCAACCATCTAAGCCGCACCGAGAAGATCATAATCAGGATAAAGCCTATCCAGAAGTTGGGCATGGAGATGCCGGATACCGCCCAGGTCATCCCCAGGTAGTCCTGCCATTTGGAACGGTGCCGGGCGGACCAGATCCCCACGGTGACACCCAGGATGCCACTCCAGGCAATGGCCGTTAGCGCCAGGACAAAGGTGTTCCTAAAACGCATACCCAGTTCCACGGAAACCGGCTGCTTGGTCCGCAGGGAAATACCGAAGTCTCCCCGGAGTACCCCGCCGATGTAATTAAAAAACTGAACCAGCACCGGCTTGTCCAGCCCCAGGTTGCGGCGGGTATTTTCCACGTCTTCCAGGGTGGCGTCCGGGCCGGCCAGCATCCGGGCCGGATCTCCCGGTAGCATCCGCACAAAGAAGAAAACAAAAATGGTGATCAAACACAGAGTGGGCAACATACCGACAAGCCGTTTTATAATATACCTGAGCATAGGCGAGACTCCTGGAAAACCTTAGGCTTAACATAAAAAAGGCCCGTCTCCCCGGGCTTGCGGTATTACGCCTGCCCGGTGAAACAAGGCCCTTATCAAATCCTACGCCCCTTAGGGCGCCATACGGCCTGCCCGCAGGTTGATGGATCCATCAGGGAAGTTGGTTATGTTGATGATCTTCCTGCTGGTTACCCAGGCAATGTTGGCGATGTGCCGAGGTACCACAGGCAGTTCCTCCCACAGGAGATCCTGGGCCTCGGAGTAGGCTTTGCGGCGCACTTCGTTATCCGCCGAGGAAAGGCCCTGCCTGATAAGCGCGTCCAGTTTGGCGTTGGAGAAGTAAGCCAGGTTGTAGTTCAGGGGCGGGGCGCTTTCGGTGGCAAAGAGGGGCCGGATAGCCCAGTCCGCGTCCCCGGTGGAGGAAGACCAGCCGGAAAGGTACATTTCCACCTCCACTTCCGAACCGGGGCCGGTGACGTCCTGGACCCGCTCGTTGGTGACGGCGCTTTCCATCAGCTTGTTCTGGATCGTTATACCCAGCGGGGCGTACTGCTGCTGGAAAAATTCCAGAGTCTTGGTATTAACCGTGGTGTTGGGGCCCATGATCGTGGTGCTGAAACCGTTGGGGTAGCCCGCTTCCGCAAGAAGCTGCTTTGCCTTCGCCACGTCGTAGGGGATAGGGGGCAGTTCCTTGGCAAACTGGGTATCCGGGCCGATTATGGCGTTGGGGACACTGCCGATACCGTTTTCCACTACCGCGATCAGGGCGTTCCGGTCCAGGGCGTAGTTCAGGGCCTGGCGGACCCGCTTGTCGCTGAAGGGTTTCTTCTGGGTATTCATCCAAAGGTAGTAGGCTACCAGGCTCCGGCGTATCCCCACCGTAAGGGAGCTGTCCCTCTGCAGAACTCTGACGCTTTCCGGCGGAACCGTCCACATGATCTGAGCGTCCCCGGACTGAACCATAGCGGTACGGGTAGCGCTCTCCGGTACGGGCTTGAAGGTGATGGACTTGAAGCCCGCATCCTTCTCCGCCAGGGGCTTACCGCCGGTCCGGGCGGGATCGTAGCCCCACCAGTCCTTCTTCAGTCTGATGGTCAGGTGATCCCCCCGGACCCATTCCACAAACTCGTACTGTCCCGTACCCACCGGCTTCTCGGCGCAGGCGTTAACCCCCGCGGCAATCTGCCGGGGGCTCATGATAACGCAGGCTTGGTGGGCCAGCGTGGGGATGAGGGCGCCGAAAGGCCCGGTCAGCTTTATCTTTACCTGGTGGCTGTCGATTTTCTCCCAGGTGTCGATTACGTCCGCAAGCAGGGAGGTCCGCTTGAGCCGCAGGGACTTGTCGTCCCATTTCTTGAGGTTGGCGATAAAGGCATCCGCATCCCAGGGAACGCCGTCGGTAAAGGAGATCCCCTTCTTCAACACAAAGGTGAATTCGGTCGCGTTCTCGTTGGCGGTATAGCTTTCCGCCAGCAGGTTGATCACCTTCATGTTGTCGTCAAAGCCGAAGAGCCCATCCATCATAAGCCGCTGGATACCTCCGGAAAGGGTGTCGCTGGTATCCTGGGGATCCATGGTAGTAAAATCCACCACTACCGCAGCGGTGATGTCCGTATTCTGGGAAACCGATTGGCCCAGCGGGATACTTACCGGGGCCGCCGGAGCGACGCTTGCGGCCTGGCCTTGTTTGTCGCCGCCAGCCCAAACCGGCACGACGGCCAGCAGGGCAAGAACCACAAGACTCCACAAAATCATTCTTTTCATCTCTTTCACTCCTTAACTTTTCTCAAAACACACCCTCCAGCGTACTCAGTTGCCCGGGTATTTACTTTGATACAATAGAGTTGTTCAGAAACCTCAGTTTCTGAACAAGTCCAATTAAGAAAATTTATACCATAATCAAGGGAAATAGTCAAGTAAATGTTAAAAACTGTATAAATATTGTATAAATATAGAAAAATAAAAACCAGCGCGCCCGCTGCCCCGGGGATGCGGGAAGACGGCGGAACCGCCCCGCCCTCCAGTACCCGGTAGCCTCCAAGGCCAGCGCACTTCGTATTTCCTGATAAAATACGGTTTCCTTTGAGGGTCATCATACTTTGTGGATCACCTCCCCAAAACAATTCGCCCGATGAATCAATGGGGCTTCCTGAAAGGCTCCCCATTCAGGGTTTCCAGCGCTTGTACCGGGGACTGATTCCTTCGGATCCGCAATCCCCTCTTCATGCTTCTTAGCGGCGGATAGTCCCGCTCTTTTGGAAGCGGAAAAATGTTTTGGGTTTGTATCTGCGATCATCTGGGTGATGACTTTTTCCTTCTCTGCTTCCGGCAGATCCCCTATCCCTGCCTCGGCCTGCCAGTCTGCGGCGTTTTTGTCCGATGCCTTGGTCCAGTCCGGGTCGGGGAGCTGCTCGTGGGGCATCTTACCGTCCGCAAGGGAAGCCTCCCAGTTATCCGTACCGGTGTAGAATTACTATATCCGGTGAAACTTACACCCGCGTTTTGTGTCTTCAACGTTTACTCTCCGCAAGGCCCGTCCGTATTCACGTTTAAGATGCTCTTGTATGCCGCATGCATCCCCTATACGCGCTTTTCTTCCAGTATCCGGGAAAGCTCCGTCAAATAGGGTTCCCGCTTTTCTTCCGATTTTTCAGAAGAGGTAAACCTTTTTTTACGGGTACTGCCGAGTTTTACAAACATGTTATGAACAACCTGCGGACAACCATTACATGGTTCCGCAAACGCTTTCAAATACCAGTCAGGATGTTTGTCCGCCCGTTCCCGCAGCTTCGCTTTCTCTCTTTTACCATTGCGTTCTTTTGCTGCCTTGTATTCAAGCAAGCCGGTTTCTTCCAGCTATAGTAGCCCTGCGAAGTAACCCCAAACGCTTCGTACACTTCCGCGAATGTATGCACTGAGTCTTTATATGCAATTACAGGGCTTCTTTTTCAAAGCCATCAGGATCTCCTACCTAGTGAGATAGGTTCCGCAAAAACGCCGCTCCGCATAAGCAGCCTCGTTGATACAGACGAATGCCTCTGGGTACCACGGGGAAAATACACAGGGTGCTGATCCCCTGGAACTACCCCTTACCAGTATACCATGCTTACGGGCGCTGATTTTTTCCAGAACCCATGAGTTTTAGGAAAAAATACCATTCAACTCAGTGATATGAGTATCTTTGAAAGATGCTCTGTTAAGTGAGGTTGTTTCAAAATGTCAGCTTTTGGGACAGGCCCACCTACTAGCCTAGGGATTGGTCAAGCCGCCATCTTCCTGGGGTTATGGGATTCACCGGATACCCCAAACAGGGAAAACCAGTTTGCATGTTGACCCGGGGAGGTTTTAATACTATACTATTCTTACTTTGTAAGAGCGTTATATGTTTATACCTTCCTGAGGGTTAACTATATACAGAGCGTTTTTTTCAACAGGTCGGATTTTGAAAGAGCCTCAAGAAAAAATATAAAAACAAGGAGGTAGTAGGTGATTATTATCGGAGAAAAAATCAACGGTTCCATTCCTTCGGTGGCCAAGGCCATAGCCGCAAAAGATGGGGATTCCATCCGCCGCTTGGCTGAAAAACAGAGCCAGGCAGGGGCCGCGTTTATTGATGTATGCGCTTCTGTCCCAGGAGAGGCAGAGATGGAGGTCTTGGCATGGCTGATTGGGCTGGTGCAGGAAGTAAGCGATGTCCCTATTTCTATTGACAGCCCTAATGCAACCCATTGTGCCCAGGCCATTCCGCTGTGTAAAAAACCGGGACTCATCAATTCGGTATCTGGGGAAGGGGACAAGATCCAGCAGGTATTCCCGGTGATTGCCGATACCCCCTGGCAATGTATCGCCCTGCTCTGCGATGACACGGGAATCCCCAAGACCGTAGAGAAACGTTTAGCGGTTTTTGATAAGCTGCTGCAGCAGGCAGCAGCCTATAAGATAGCGCCGAAGCGTCTCTATATCGATCCCTTGGTAGAAATGCTCTGTACCGCTGAGGACGGCATTGCCCTGGTAACCCAGACGGTAAAAACGGTGCGGGAACGATACGAGGATATCCACATCGTAGGCGCGGCGAGCAATATTTCCTTCAATTTACCTGCCCGAAAATATGTCAATCAGGGGTTCATCATTTTAGCCATGCACGCAGGAATGGATAGCGCGATCCTGGATCCCCTCAACAAGGACATTCAGGGTCTCATCTACGCCACAGAGGCCCTTTTAGGACAGGATGCATTTTGCATAGAATATATCGGCGCTTTCCGAGAAGGACGTTTCGGAAGCTGAGGGGAAACTAGGAAGACTGGTTTATCCCGATCTTGTAGTACGCAACTACGGGCTGTGTTGATTTAAATTTAAGGAGAAAGAATATGCCGAAACTTGAGGCGATTGTCCAGGCAATCGAGGGGGGAAAAGTAAAAATCATAGGGAGTTTGGTGGAAGAAGCCCTGGCAGAACAGGTGGATCCCCTCACCATCCTGAACCAGGGGATGATCCAGACTATGGGCATCGTGGGAGATAAATTCAAGCGAGGGGATATCTTTGTCCCGGAGATGCTGATTGCTGCCAAGGCCATGAAAAAAGGGGTGGAAGTCCTGAAACCCCGGTTGGCAGGTCAGGCGGATGTCAGTTTGGGTACCTGTATCATCGGCAGCGTAGCCGGGGATATGCACGACATTGGTAAAAACCTGGTAGCCATGATGATAGAAAGCGTCGGTTTTGATGTCATTGATTTAGGGGTGGATGTGTCTACCGAGGTATTCATCAAGGCCATCAAGGAACACCCACAGGTCAAGATCGTGGCCTTTTCAGCCTTGCTCACCACGACCATGCCTGCCATGAAGGCTTCGGTGGCTGCGGTCAAGGCTTCGGGACTCCAAGGGTTTAAAATCATCGTGGGAGGAGCTCCTATTACCGAGGATTATGCCATCCAGATTGGGGCTGACGGGTATTCTCCGGATGCAGGAAGCGCTGCGGTCATGGTCAAAAAACTCATTGCGTAAGTAAGAAGGTGATCCTTGGAGGCAGGATACACGAGAGAAAACGTTTAGGAGCCGAAAGGCGCCTGGTCGCTGGGGATTTTTTAAAAGAGTGGTGCAGTCCTGAAAAGCCTGGGGGCCTTTTACGAGATGGATCAGGCGGTCTAGGGTCCAGTGTACCATAAGGAGCCGTGGAAAAAGCCTCCCCAGGTTCTCGCGGTGTATCTTTAATAGAGTTGTTCGGAAACCTCAGTTTCCAAACAACTTCCGCTTAAAAAACGATAAACCATGTGGATTCTATTAAAAAATCCACATGGTTTTGGAGACGTGTTCGAGAACCAACCGGGTTATCGAACAAGTCCAATGTTACGGATCAAGGTCCTTCTATAAATAAAAAGGCGGTTTTATGAGCGGGCTTGAAGCAGTACACGCCTTGGCCTTACGCTGCGGGTTTAGCCATGTGGGTGATTTGGATGTAGGGACCATTAGGGTTCGGACCGAAGTTCGGGATAGCTGTGCGGAAAACAAGTGCCGGGCATACCGTACCAATTGGTCCTGTCCTCCTGGATGCGGGACCTTAGAGGAATGTGAGCAGCGGATCCGAAACTATCACCGAGGGCTTATCCTGCAAACCACCGGTATGCTAGAAGACTCCCTGGATTATGAGTCTATGGAACGAATCGCCTTCGAGCATAGGAAAAACCTGGATGCTTTGAGCGCGGGTATACAGCGCCTCTATCCTTCCTGTCTGGTGCTTGGTGCCGGGGCTTGTAGACGGTGCAAGGAGTGTACCTATCCTCATGAACCATGCCGTTTTCCTGAACAGCTGTTTTGCTCTATGGAAGCAATGGGTATGCTGGTCAGTGAAGTTTGCCAAGACAATAAGTTGCCCTATTATTACGGTCCGAATACCTTAACCTATGTCGGTTGCGTTCTTTTGTATTAGCCTTTCCTGGTTGCGGGTTCTTGAGCCTTTGCCTAAGAACAATACTTTTTTTTAGTTGGTGCATTATTTTTTTTTATTGACGACTTAGAGGTTGTATTGTACACTCTCGTAATATCCGGGGATTGGGGTTACTGAAGACCGGATAAGGAGCGTCTATGCAAGCCCTTATCAAAGGGGGCCTCGTGGTAGGAGAAGACCAGGAGGTTAAAGGGGATGTGCGCATCATCGGAGAACGGATCGCAGCGGTGGGGGAGGATTTACTTCCCGAAAAGGGGGAAGCGATCATCGACGCCCAAGGCAAGATCCTGATTCCCGGAGGGATCGATGGGCATACCCATTTGAGTCTGGATGTAGGTTTTACTCGGGCGAGCGATGATTTTTATACGGGAACCGTAGCCGCTGCCTGGGGAGGAACCACCACTATCGTGGATCACCCTGGGTTCGGACCTGCAGGCTGTCCGTTGGATCATCAGATCCACGCGTATCATGCCCTGGCCGCAGGTAAGGCCGTGATAGACTATGGCTTTCACGGGGTGATTCAGCAGGTGGATGAGCAGACCCTTGACCGGATGGGATCTTTAGCAGATGAGGGGATCACCAGTTACAAGGTGTATCTTACCTATGACTATAAGCTTTCTGATGCAGAGGTGTATCGGGTTTTAGAGCAGGCCCATAAACAGGGACTTTTGATTGCGGTACATCCTGAAAATGATGGGATTATCGGGTATTTGCGTGCCCAGTTGGTAAGGGAAGGTAAAACCGCTCCCTCCTATCATCCCCTTTCCCGGCCTGCGGCATGTGAAGCGGAAGCGATAAATCGGATGATCTTGTGGGCGAACATGGCCGGGGATGCCCCCCTCTATATTGTGCATCTGAGTAATGAACGAGGGCTTGCCTTTATCCGGGATGCCCGAAAGCGGGGACAGCAGCGCCTGTATGCAGAGACCTGTCCCCAATACTTATTGCTGGATGATAGGCTGTACGAGCAGCCGGGGTATGAGGGGCTGAAGTACCTGATGTGTCCGCCTCTCCGTAAACCCCAGGATACGGAAAGCCTCTGGGAAGGCTTGACCGGGGATATTGATACGGTGGCCACGGATCACTGCCCTTTCTTTTTTAAAACCCAGAAGCTCCGGGGCAAGGATGATTTTACCCAATGCCCCTCAGGGGCGCCAGGCATTGAAGAGCGCATCCCCCTGCTGTTTTCTGAGGGAGTGATGAAAAAGCGCATCTCCTTACGGCGTTTTGTGGACCTGTGCTCGACCAATCCTGCGAAATTGTTCGGCATGTATCCTCAAAAAGGGGTGATCCGGGAAGGGTCTGATGCGGATATCGTCATCATCGATCCGGGGGTAAAAAAGGTCTTAACCCAAAAACTACTCCACGCCCAGGTTGACTACAGCGCCTATGAAGGCTGGGAAGTACAGGGCTATCCTGAATGGGTTATTTCTCGGGGGGAAGTACTGGTTCGGGCAGGGGTGTTTTCAGGTAGCCCGGGGAGGGGAAAATTCATCCCAAGAAAACGGATGCACCCGCTTCTATAAGAAAAGGGGAGGTTTTTCAGAATCGGACCTTTTGAGTAAGCTGCTCAGTATAGTAAAAAAGGGAACACGGCTGAAGAAGCGTAATGAAACGATTATTGACCATAATACAGGATACTTTACTGCGGAAACAGCCAGTGGTTCTGGTAACCATTGTCGGCAGTACTGGTTCAACTCTCCGAGGGGCAGGTTCACGGATGGCAGTAGGAGCGGAAGGGTGTCTCTATGGAACCATCGTTGGGGGCATATCCGAACATCTAGCTGAAGAAGAAGCCAAAACCCTGATTCGAGAAAAGCGTTCCCAGATGAAAGCCTATATCCTGCATCCCACGGAGGAGGCAGATATAGGGGCGGTATGCGGAGGGGATGTAAGCGTCTATTTTCAGTATCTGGATCCTGATGATAAGGGCATTGGTCAGGTGATTCAGGCCGGGATAGGGTGTTTTACTGCCCGGGAGAACCTATGACTGGTAAGTCAACTGGCTATAGGGCCGGGGCCTGCAAGTTTAGGGCTTGTTGGAGCAGCAGGACTGGTCCAGTGGACCGGATCGGTTCCCCAAGATACGAAGGCTTTTTTGACGCCCCAAGGAACCCAGATACGCCAAGGTGAAAAACACTATTTCTCCGAACCTTTGGCGCGGGCTAGTTTTGTCTACGTATTTGGGGCTGGGCACGTAGCCCAGGAATTGGTACCCCTCCTGGCCCATCTAAATTTCCGTTGTATTGTCTTTGATGATCGGGAAAACCTGGTCTGCCCGGAACGGTTTCCTGATGCGGAGAAAACCTTGCTCGGAGATTTCTCCGCTATCCCATCCCTGGTACACATTACCAAAGAAGATTATGTGGTGGTGGTAACCCGTAGTCACCGTTGCGATTTTCAGGCCGCAGCATTCGCCCTGGGGACGCCTGCACGGTATATAGGTATTATCGGGAGCCGAACAAAACTGAAGGTCATCCGGGAAAAACTCAGCACTCTGGGCTTTACCCAGGAGGTCATTGCAGGGGAGCGGGTTCACGCCCCCATTGGACTGGCGATTAAGAGTGAAACTCCTGCGGAAATTGGGGTGAGCATAGCAGGGGAACTCATCCTCGCCCGGGCAAGCCCCATACCGGAGGAATGAGATAACGAGCAGAACAAAAAACAAAACAACCTGGTACTTCACCGAGGCGGTTAACGCATCTGCGGGTTGGGATGAAAAGCGTTGACCTGCTGCGATGCAAACTACCCGGGAAATCAAGTGCCCCCATTGCCATAGTCCCAAAATAGGAACAAGCGTAATGCAAGAAAAGGCATAGGCAGGGATAACAGAGAACCCTTCCCGATTTACCACGGGTATTTCGGAGGATCTTACCGCTTTTGATTGTAGGGTTGCTTGAAACCAGCAGACTGATATGCCTAAAACAATGGGGGTGGTACGATCTGTACTCCCTGCCTTTTCTTTATTGGACTTGTTCGATAACCCGGTTGGTTATCGCGGACTTTAGTCCGACACAAGTCTTGCAAAATGCTCCGCATTTTGCTGTTTTTTATCGGAATTTGTACAAAAACTGAAGTTTTTGAACAACTCTATTACATATAAACCGCTCCTAAAAGCCCGGGTCATTCCACCCTTGAGGAATCACCCGTCGCTTGAAGAAACATCCTCATGGGTTCCAAGGCC
>JAIRLU010000282.1 GCA_031259215.1 Treponema sp.
TTTCAGGATCGCCCCATATTGCCCTGGAGTGCGCCACTGCTTACGGTAATGGAGATTAATCATGAGAAAGCTTTGGTTATGTGGGTTTATCGCTCTCGTGTTTGCGTCCTGCGGACAACAAGAAAGGGCCTTTGAAAACAGGACGCCCGAAGAGAAATGGAAGATCATGCAAGAATACTACATGGTTCCTGACGCTCCTGTCAGTGCCGAACGGCCCTTGGCCAACGTCCTTTCCGAACAGGAAGTATTGCTGAAAGCAGCGGACTTTGCCATTGCGGAAGGCGTCCTTGATCCCTCCTACTATGCGTATCAGACCAACCCCGCGCTGATGGATGCGAAGATAGAAACCCCAATTTTAGTGACCGATACCAGCAGCGGGGTTCCTGATACGTATATTCTTCATGCGGTTGATACGGAGGGAATAAGTCTGGCGCGTATCTCTGTTAGTTCCAATCCTGCTGATACGAGTGAAGCATCCTTTGTGCACGGTCGTTCTATAGCAGTGCCTGGCGGGGCAAAGAATCACTTAATGACCAAGCGGGAAGCGACTGCATTGATCCAAAGCCAGTTTCCGGACGGTATAGTCAGCGAACCTATGATGATAGGCAATCTCTGGCTGGGGGATAATCCGCAAAGTCACAAAGCTCTTTTATGGTACTTTACGGTCAGCAAAAACGCCCGCAGCGCGGTTGGTACTGGCGGGGATTACGTCATAGATGCGTACTTTAGTGGTTATCGCACTATTCCCGGTGGCGGTACTAACCGGGCGGCGATCGAGATACGTGGGGGCAGTCCTTATTTAAACGGATATTATATAGTGAAACTTGACACGCCTCTTCATCTCTTTGACAAGTCGAATACTGCCCGATAGGTAGGAGGCGTTTTATTGGACTTGTTCGATAACCTGGTTGGTTATCTCACAAGTCTTGCAAAATGCGGAGCATTTTGCTGTTTTTTATCGGAATTTGTTCAAAAACTTCAGTTTTTGAACAACTCTATTCTCCTCCTCTGCGTATTCCAGAGAAACGGTAGGCTTCACGCCGGTACTCCTCAAATAGGGCATGAACAAAAACGCTGCCTTGGCTGCCGGGATATGGGGCATGGTATTGGTTTTCAGGACCGCCCCACATTGCCGTGAAGTGGGCCACTGCTTACGGCGAATGGGGCGGCTTTGTCCAATATGAAGAAGTGCCTGGTTCATAGGTACCTACTCCTCATACTGACCCAGTAAGCAACCGGCTCAATCAACCCAGCGCACGGGTAAGTTCTGCCACTTTATCGGTTTTTTCCCAAGGGAATTCCCCTCGGCCAAAATGACCATAGGTAGCGGTTTTTCGATACCTAGGATGTCGAAGATCCAGGGCTGCAATGATCCCCGCGGGGCTGAGGTCAAATACCTGGGTAACTGCGGCTTCTATCTGGTTCTCAGGAATCACAGCAGTACCGAAAGTATCCACCATAACCGAAACAGGGAAAGGTACCCCAATAGCATACGCCAATTCAACTTCACAACGTTCTGCCAAGTGTGCGGCCAGGATGTTTTTTGCCACATACCGGGCCATGTAGGCTGCGGAACGGTCCACTTTAGTCGGATCCTTGCCGGAGAAAGCACCCCCTCCATGGCGGCCCATACCGCCGTAAGTATCAACGATGATTTTCCTGCCGGTAAGACCCGTATCACCGAAGGGTCCTCCCACCACGAAACGACCGGTGGGATTGATGAAATACTTCGTTGTTTTGTCTAAGAGGCCAGTGGGTTCTAAGATAGGTCTGATGATCTGGTCGATAAGGGTTTCTTTGATGGTCCTGTAGGCAATACCATCATCGTGCTGCTGGGACATCACGACCGTATCAATCCGTATGGGCTTGTGTCCCTCATATTCAACGGTTACTTGGGTTTTTGCATCAGGCCGTAGCCAAGGAATCGTCCGGGTCTTTCGTTGCTTTGTAGCCTGGATCAGGATCTGGTGCGCGAGGGTAATGGGTAAGGGCATAAACTCCTTAGTTTCGTTACAGGCAAAGCCAAACATCATCCCTTGATCCCCGGCCCCCTGTTGACCTTGGTATTCCTCAAGACCACTGCCGGAAACACCCTGACTTATATCCGGTGACTGGTTGTGGATCATATCCAAGACCGCCATGGACTGGTAATCCAAGCCATAGGCAGGGTCAGTGTATCCCACCTCCTTGGTCACCTCTCGAACCACCTGCTGAAAATCCACAAAGGTTTTAGTAGTTATTTCTCCCCCAATGAGTACCAGGGAAGTGGAGGCGAAGGTTTCACAGGCAACCCGGCTTTGGGGATCGTCTTGTAAACAAGCATCTAATATGGCATCTGAGATCTGGTCACATAGTTTATCGGGATGACCCTCTCCGACGGATTCGGAAGTAAAGAAAAATCGCCGCTCTTTCATGCTGAGTATGCTACTCCTTATAGTTTATAGATAAAATTGCGTCTTAACTCTATTAGGATTTACGTATTTTGTATATACCCTGCTCCCTATAGCGATTGCGCTATCTGGAGCAGCCTATATTGGATTATATATTTCCCTTTTTCTTCATAACTCTCCGCAATAGCGAAGAAAAAGGTTTTAAGCTGTTGGTTTACCCTGGGATCAGCAAGATTTTTCTGCAAATCCGGAATAGATAAGTATATCCCCGGTATAATGAGATCCGGATCCAGTACCTTACCCCCAGAGGCCAACATAATTAAAGGAAAATAATACCCCTTGGTAGGACCGTAATATTTTTTGGCAATCTTAGAGAGGGTATCCCCCCATACGACCTTATGGGTCTTGGCTCCTTCAAGAATCAAGTCTGAATACTGGATAGGAGGGGTTTTTAGCGGCTTGGTTTCAACCGGATTTGGACTTACCTTGACATTGCCATACTCTGATGTAGAGGGGGGAGCTATGGCCTTTTCTGTAGATTCCGGGGCAGCCCCCGCTTTGGTTATGGCGCCATTTTCGGTCTTTTCTGTACTTTTAGGAGCAACCCCTTCTTGAACTCCTCGTGGACTTTCTGTTTTTGCAGTAGGGTTAAGGGCAGCAGATGCTTGAAGTGAATCACCTTCTGCAATGACCGGGTTAGTTGCACAACCTAAAGTAAATAGGCCTATGACCGTAAGGACTAACAGTAAAACCAAGCTCATAGGAATACTCCATACTATACAATATACTATATATGACTATTTTAATACAGTATCCATAAGTCCTGATTCCTATTTTAAAGAAACTTTTTAAAAAGTCGTTGTAATCCCTCTATACCATCCAAAAACCCTCGTTCATGGGGATACCCGTATAGGGGTATCCCCTGCTGGTTCATTTGGGTATACTGCTTTTATGGAGGAATACGCCATGACAACCAGCCTCAAAATTGAAGGGATGTCCTGTGAACATTGCGTTAAACATGTAAAAGAAGCGCTTGAAGCAATCAACGGAGTAAAGTCCGCCAAGGTCAAGCTCAAAGAAAAGTCTGCGGTAGTGGAACATGGGGATGCGGTAGGTTTGGAGACCCTCAAGGCTGCAGTGGTCGAAGCCGGTTACGAGGTCGCCTAGACTAACCCATTCCCGTAATGGTTGAAGGGTAACATACCATGCTCCGGGTATACAGGCAATGGAGGGTCAGCTTTTCCATGGCCCCTCAAAAGTACTAGAGGGATGTTTTGTATTCGCCCCTTGGGAGGATCTCGTTCATCCCGATGAAGGGCCTTCGGGTAAAGCGCAAATCCCCTGCTCTGTAAGGGGCTGAAATTTATGCATTGGTACTTCTCGGTTCCTGGTAAAATCCATTTTTCCAGTTGAACCGACTCGTATGGGGGAGGGGCCTTCCGTTCTTCACCCCTCGTATCAGGTCCTGATAATCTCCTTTTTTTAGGGGAGGGCCTGAGAGATCCAGAATGAAACGGGTAAACCCTGCGACTTTCAGAAAAGGCATCTTATCGATAATAGAAAAAGGTTTCTCCGGAATAACCAGAGAGCCTTCAGGGTTACTGATAAGGGTGAAGGATGCATCCCGGGGATCAGAAAAATGCCGAAACCCATAGGTAGCCCCCAGATCTGCCCGTATATGAAAAAGCGGGGGGTAGGCAAAAAGGGTGATAAATATGAAGGCACGCCGGTGAAGTTCCACGGTCTGTTCCAGGTTCTGCCGGTTATTCTCTAGGGGGGTAATGGCATAATCCAGACCTAAGCAGGAAAGAAAGGCCGAAGCCCAGCGGTTAAAGCTATAGAGATAGGGACCGGCAATCACTGCGGCATGGGTCGTACGAAAGTATGGGCAGTGCCCCAGGTTATTCACCACAAACTGACGATACCCCAGGCTGATGAGCAAGGGTATTTCTTCCTCTAGAACCTGGTCCAGGGTTTGCGGAAAATAGGGGTCCAAGACCAGGATGATCTCCCCAGGATTAAAGGGTAGCATCCTAGACTTCGCCAGAAGATAAGCTACGGTCTTGCGGGTATACTTCAGCATGACCCTCGCCGGTTTTGATGATTGGATGATATACAGGTCTTCCAGCCGAGAAACCGCTATGTAGAGACCCTCTGGAAAGACCGTCTTTCCTTTCTGTTTCTTAGAGGTTTTTGGGAGGCTTAGAGGAGGGGCATGTTCCCAACCAGGCCTCCGCCTGGAAGCTTCCCTGCCTGGAGGAATTACCGGAGCATACCGCTTGGACATATCCTTAGACTGGATGAGGTAAACCGCATCTCCTGGTTCAAAGCCCTCAGGAATGGAAATCCATCGCATCCCTTGCCCTTCTTGGGGAGCCTCTTGCATAAAACCTACCTTGTGGGATTGGCGGTCCGTATCATCTGCCCGATGGAATCGCACTGAATCGCCCAGACCAGGCATAAGGGCGCCTCCAGGGATGAGACCCCGCCGTTCAGAGCCTGTACCTTTCACTTTGAGGAGCGTACCCACGGGAATACCCGTTCCGCCACTCCTATCTGCCTGAAGCCAGTCCACCGGTCTTGTAGTTTTTTGGGTAAGCCTAGGTTGAGTATCGTAAAAGGAATAGAAAACCGTCTTTTCCCGGGCAAAATCATTGCGTAAAATCTGCATCCCTCTGGTCATGGCTCGTCGGATCCTTTCTTCATTCCCGGAAAGGGCGTCGATAAGCTGCCGGTACGCGGAAACCACGGTACCCACATAGTCAGCACTTTTCATCCGGCCTTCGATCTTGAACGCATGGATCCCCGCTGCTACCAAATCAGGAACCTGTTCAAACAGTTGCAGGTCTGAAGGACTGAAATAATACCCCCCTGTAGTAGGGGAATGTCCAGGGGCATTGGGACTGAAATACCGCCTGCATCCCTGGGTACAAAGTCCTCGATTCGCCGACTTACCCCCCAAAAAACTGGAAAACAGGCACAGCCCTGAAGCGCTTACACAAAGGGCACCGTGAACAAACACCTCTAATTCCATGTTGGTATGGATACGGATATCCCTGATTTCATGCAGACTCAGTTCCCGGGCAAGCACAACCCGGGAAACACCGTGTTTAGAAAGGACATTTACTCCCCGGCTTGAGGCGATATTCATCTGGGTAGAGGCATGTAGTTTCAGAGTAGGAAAATGCTCCCGGACCATGGTGATGATCCCCAAATCTTGGATAATGAGACCATCTGGCCCGAGAGAAGCCAAATACTGTAAAAGCTGATAGAGCCGATCCGCTTCTCGTTGTTCAAAAACCGTGTTGACGGTTACATAAAGCTTACGGCCCTTGCGGTGCACGCTATGTAAGGCGCTTTCAAATTGGGCATAGGTAAAATTGGCGCTCCGCATTCGGGCATTGAAGTTCTTGAGTCCTAAGTAGACCCCATCTGCCCCTTCACTAATAGCCGCATCCAAGGCTTCCGGGGAACCTGCTGGGGCGAGTAATTCAACTGACTTCATAAGTAAGCCCTATTATAGAGATTCCGAGGCGTCAGTACAAGCATGGATTTTTTTCCCTATTTTCCATATATTTAAAAAGATCCTTGGGTAAAATCGTTTTTACCTAGGGACTCTGGAGCAAGGAGTTTCCGTGAGTAATAGTATACACATAACCGAGGCCAATTTTGAATCTGAAGTTTTGCAGTCTCCCATTCCGGTCTTGATAGAGTTCTGGGCAGCCTGGTGCGGTCCCTGCAGAATGATGGCTCCTTTGCTGGATGAGCTTGCTGAGGAATATGCAGGGACCATTAAAGTGGCTAAGATCAACGTAGACGAAGAACCCCATCTGGTAGAACGGCACGGCGTTGCGTCGGTGCCGGTCATGGTCTTGTATAAGCAGGGAGAACTCATCCGGCAAAAGACCGGAGCCCAGACCAAAGCGGTCATAGAAAACCTATTTAAGGATCTGCTATAACCCCATATCCCTCTTTCCAATGCCAAATCGCGCGTGAGTGTTCCGATGAAAAGGGCTGGATTCGGCTAAAATCCGGGAGCCAGCCTGTATCGGGAGCCAATTCCTGGTAAAAGCCCTGGGTAATTGCAAACGTATCAAGCCACGCTAAGACCTGTTCATATTCTTGGGTATTCACATACCGGTCTAGCCTTCCTTGGCTGGGATTTCCGTGGATATCGCCGCGTACCGGAGTATACTGCATCATCACCGAAAGGAGGGCCTTGCCTTGGGCTTTTTCCGCAAACCACTGAAGGACCCCTTTGGTGGACTCAAGGTAATCGGGCAGTACTAAATGTCGAATAATGACCCCGGAAACCAAGCGCTGAGCCTCATTAAATCGGAGGCGGCGCTTTTCCAGCATCCAGAGGATTGCCTTTTCCGCGTGTTCAGGATAATCCGGGGCATTGAAGAAACGGTCCCCCAGGGCAGGATCCAGGGTTTTAAGGTCCGGCAGATACACATCCAGCACTGATTCCATGATGGATAGGGTTGCCGGGAGTTCATAAGCAGAAGAATTCCAGAGCACTGGAATGGAAAGCCCTTGGGATCGGGCCTGTTGGATTCCTCTGGCTAGGGCCGGCACTGCGTGGCTTCCCGTAACCAGGTTGATATTCTCCGCTCCCTGTTGTTGCAGGACAAGGCAGAGCCTCGCAAAGGCTTCAAACGGGAGGGGCTTCCCCATCCCTTCCTGGGAAATCTGATGATTTTGACAGAACCCACAGCCTAAGTTACAGCCACTTATAAAGATCGTTCCTGAACCACCGGATCCGATAATAGGGGGTTCTTCTCCCCGGTGGATGCATGCAGCGGCAATACGGAGGGCTGCAGTTTCTCCGCAATACCCGGTTTTACCGCCTAAACGGTCTGTACCGCAGTTTCGGGGACAGAGGGTACAAGGGGTATAGGGTGTACACATACTCACTCCGCCCAGTAAATTGAGCTCTTTCCTATTGTTACCGAACAAGGATCCCTTCTAACAGAAAGAACCTTCTAAGCCTAAAGGAGGGCCCTAGCTTACTGAATCTTATTTCGAGCCATAATACCCAGTTTCAACTGTTTAAGGGTTTCTTTCAGTTCCGGATCCTCAAAGGTATCATACAGGGTGGACTCTCGTTCCTGGGACTGGGAGGTTTCTTTAATTGCTCTCCCTTGTTCCGGGTCCACGGGGTACTCCTGTACTTCTCTTGGAACAACCGGCCCTGGTTTACGGCTCAACCGAAAGGAAATTCCCGTGATATCGGGAAACCGACTCTGCAAGGCCCGGAGCAATTCCCGCTGTTTGGTTTGCAAAAGCTGAATCCACCCGGGATGATCCACTTCGATAAGGAGTACATGCCGTTCAAGTTCCACAATCCGGGAATGGTCTGCTGCAGCGGGAATTCTATGGGCCTTCACCACAGAAGCCCAGGAAGCAAACAGTTCCGAATACTCTTGGGCTCTATCCAAAGTCTTTTCATCAAAAAAGAATGAGAGCAATTCCCCTGCTTTTTTCATATTGCCACCTAATTCCTTGACTATACCAGTATATCAGATTGACCGGATACTTCATAGCCTTTGAGGATCCTGACCAGATACGTGCAATGCTAAAAAAATCTATTTTTAGCATATACTATTTACAGATAATCTCGACAATATACCGATAATGCCATATTATTTATAGAAAAATAGAGTAGACTTCACAAGAAGGGTGAAATGAAGCTAGGGGAACAAAACCTATTCCGAGATCGTTCTTTTGCGTATACGCCGCAGTTGTTGTCCTGTGAAGGGCAAGGTGCATTCTGGGAATATTATCAAGATACAAATCGCATTGGTGTCTATGGGCATTCCTTTATTAAAGATATCTACGGTTTCGACGTTCCCTATATTGAATACGATCTGGCGGTATATAACGAAACCTTCTGTCCTGAGGACCTTACCCCGACTATGGCAGATGAACTCAAAAGGGCTGTGGTAAACCGATGCGGGTATGACCATATCCACCCTATTCTCAACCAGCGCCTGGGAACCTATCGGATGATTCACGCCTTGGGTATCACCCGTGATACTGGACAGAAGCTGATACTCTGCGGCTGTCTGCAAGATATACGAGAGAGTACGGGATTTGAACGGTGGGATATCGTCAGTGCAGAGGTAAAAAAACAGATCCGTAGTATCTTGAATATAACTCCCACAGCATGTATGTTCTGGAATGATCGGTATCAGATTGTTAATTGTAATAACCAGGCTATTGAATTGTTCCAATGCAGTTCAAAAGAAGCCTTATATCAGCGGTTCCCCAGTTTTTCTCCAGAATATCAGCCTGACGGCAGCAAGAGCAGCGAAAAACAGATTGCCTATCTGAGTAAAGCCATGGAATCGGGGATGGAAGTCTATGACTGGTGGTACCAGCTTCATACCGGAGAAGAGCTGCCCGTAGAAATTACCCTCGTGCGGGTATTCTGGGACGGTGGTTACTGTATAGCGAGCCATATTCGGGACCTTCGCCAATTCAAGCAGTATCTTACTACCATTGAACAAACCCAGGAAAAACTGATCGCTGCTCGTAACCGGGCGGAGGAAAGCGACCGGGCTAAAAGCGAATTCCTGGCTAATATGAGCCATGAGCTCCGTACTCCCATGAATGGGATTCTGGGTATGACTAAGCTCCTGCTCCAGAGCGAGATTACCGAAAAGCAGCGTTTTTATAGTACCACTATTGACCAGTCTGCCAAGCAATTATTGCGTATCATCAACGATATCCTGGATTTCTCTCTGCTTAACGAGGGTAATCTCTCTTTTGATCAGGTACCTTTCTCTTTACAACAGATTCTGGGAGAAGTGATTGATTCGGTACTTCCGGACCTCCGAAATCTTACCATAACGTTCGCCCAAGAACCGGGTATCCCTGATACCCTTATCGGAGATCCCCTGCGGCTCACCCAGGTTCTGGTGAATCTCCTGGATAATGGGATCAAATTTACCAAACAGGGAGATATCTCCTTAAGGGTCTTCATGGACAAGTCCCCGGAAAGCGCCCAGGTGAAGCTTGGGTTTTCCATAAGCGATACAGGTATCGGTATGAGCGAAGAACAAATAACCAAGGTGTTTATTCCCTTCGCTCAGGTCGATTCCTCTCTTACCCGCAAGTACGGCGGAACCGGTCTGGGGCTTACGATCTGTAAAAACCTCGTTACCCTCATGGGCGGTTCGATTGCGTGTGAAAGTGCGGTAGGCAAGGGTACCACGGTTACCTTTACCGGATGTTTCGGTAAGGCTTCCCCTGAGGAACTGCCGGTCTATCACCGAGTTGCGGGAAAGCGCGTTTTTGCCTTGATGGATGATAAGCAGGATTATGCTGTCTTGAGTGTGCAATGTCAGATCCTGGGCTGCAATCTTCTGGGGTATAGTACCGATAAGGATACTTGGGAACAGACCCTTCCCCTGGCTCTTGATGTACTCCTGATTTTCTGGGCAGAAGTACATGCTCATATCCAAGAGACCCTAGAACGGTGGAAAGCTTTGCTCCAATACTACGGTACATCCAGGCCGGGTCTCTTGATTCTCGTGAAGGATCCAGAGGATGAGACCTTTATCACTGCCTCAGATGCATCCTGTCAGGTTTTATATAAACCGGTCCGTATCGCGTCCCTCTACAGTCAAATGGATGCCCTCTTGAGTGTGACTTCTGAGCAGGAAGGGATACCCCCGGTAACAGGAACGGATCCTATACCGATGATTCCCGACCAGATCCGAGGCGCTTATGTACTCTTAGTAGAAGACAACGAGATTAACCAGATCATGGCTAGTGAACTGCTTACCCTGGAAGGGTTTAAGGTGGATATTGCTTCCAATGGCCAGGAAGCAGTTGAAATGGTAGCCCAGCATGACTACGATATTGTGCTCATGGATATTCAGATGCCTGAAATGGACGGGCTGACCGCGACCCGCATCATCCGGCAAAGCGCCAATACCATTCCGATCCTTGCCTTGACTGCTCATACCTTAGCCCTGGACCGGGAAAAAAGCCTTGAGGCGGGGATGAACGATCATATTACCAAGCCCCTTGATCATACCCTGTTGTTTAACGCGATGGCCCGCTGGGTTCGTCCGCATCCCCAGCAACTTCATGGGTAGCGCAGGATCGAAGGCACCTTAAAAAAAGACATGGGTCCCATACTGATCAACCAAAATCAGCATCCCCAGAACCGCGACATACAGGGCAAAGCCCCAGAGGGATCCTTTCCGAACGATCTTGAGCATACCCTGTATCGAAAAAAATCCCACAATCCCTGCGGTCAGCATCCCCGCTATGAGGCTTGCGGTACCAATACCCCCAGTATCTCCTGAAGTGTTTCCTAGCACAGCAGGGAGTTGTAAAACCAGGGCACCCAGGATTGCGGGAATGGAAAGGAGAAAAGAGAAGCGAGCGGCAAAACTCCGGTCTACTTTCCGGGAAAGAGCGCCGGAAAGGGTGGACCCTGAACGGGACACCCCCGGGATGATCGCCACCCCTTGAAGGAACCCAATGATGATGGCATCGATCCACTGCATGGTCCTTTCCGTTTTGGTCATGCCTGGTCTCTTGGACAGTCTCTCGGCGATTATGAGGAGCACCCCGGTACCTAGAAAGGCAAAGCCCAGAAAGGCCGCGGATGCAAAGGCCTCTTCAATGAGGTCCTTAAAAACCAGGGCAATAAGGACCGTGGGCAGGGTGGCCACTATAAGGAGGCCGGTGAGTCTCTGGATGGGATGGCGCAGGATATTCCAGATATCAGCCCATAACACAATAAACACCGCCCCTAAGGTGCCTACATGGACCAGGGTGTCGAATAAAAGAGCCGGTTCTGATATATGGAAGATTTTCTGGAGAAGAACCAGATGACCTGAACTGCTTACCGGTAAGAATTCGGTGATACCCTGAACTGCGCCCAGGATTATAGCCTCAAATATACTCATAGTTTACAGTACCCAGTATGGCAGAAATAAAACAAGAGCACATAAGGGGATTGTAGGATAAAATAACCTGAGTTCGATGGCATACTAATATCCGGCGGACTTTTTTCTTTTTGTCGAACTCAGGTTACATAGAAAAAATTTCTGGTGGATTTTGGAGACCTCTCGGTCTTTCATATACACCCTGTAGGAGTGGAGGAGGATTGACCAATAGTACTACCCGATATATACTTATTCTTCATTGGATCATAGCGGTGGTAAAAATTGTATGTAAAATGCCCGCGTTGCTTATAAGCGGGATGATTTGGTTTCTCTCATCTCAAAGTGTACTTCCCAGTCCCAAGGGTATTCTGGGGTTTGATAAGGTTCAGCACCTGCTTGCCTATGGGGTGTTTGCAGGGACCCTAGGATTGTGGTTTTCCCTGCAGCAGTGGAAAAAGAGTCCTTTCAGATGCATGGTATGGGTTATTATTATTGCCGTTGCCTATGGGGTCAGTGATGAGATACATCAGTCTTTTGTACCGGGCCGGGACTGTAATGTGTGGGACTGGTTTGCAGATACCCTAGGCGCTATCATAGGGGCAGGACTAGTCATGGTGAGTGTCCGGAAGCTGGAACTGACCCGGCCGGCGGACTGAAAGCCGATGGCCTCCCTTTCTCGCTGGCAGGGCTGTTTTTTGCTTTCTTTTCTCAATCTTATTGGACTTGTTCAATAACCCGGTTGGTTATCGAACAAGTCTTGCAAAATGCTCCGCATTTTGCTGTTTTTTAAGCGGAAGTTGTTCAGCAACTGAGGTTTCCGAACAACTCTATTGTTTTCCATGAGATAGAACATAAAAATAGGGACCGTTAAAGAAATTAAAAAGCATGAATACCGGGTCGGTTTAACGCCAAAAGCCGCAGAAGCCTACAAAAGCCACGGGCATACGGTATTGGTTCAAAAAGGCGCCGGTGAAAGTTCAGGTTACCCTGATGAGTACTATGTGGCGGCAGGTTGTAAACTGGTAGATCGGGCTGAGGATATATTCGGTGAAAGCGACATGATTGTCAAGGTGAAAGAGCCATTGCAAGCAGAATACGCGCTCATCCGGGCAGGGCAAATTCTGTTCACATACCTCCATTTGGCGCAGGATCGTCCCCAGACTGAAGCGCTTTTACACCAGCAAGGTATCGGTGTGGCTTTTGAAACTATCAAGGACCGGAAGGGCGCGTTGCCCTGCCTCAAGCCTATGAGTCAGGTTGCGGGACGCTTGGCGATCCAGGAAGGGGCCAAATACCTTGAGCGGCCCTTCGGCGGTAAAGGGGTTCTCTTGTCGGGAGTACCGGGGGTTCCTGCCGCGGAAGTGGTGGTATTAGGTGCAGGGATCGTGGGAGCCAATGCGGTAAAAATCGCCGCCGGCTTTGGCGCCCATGTAACGGTGGTGGATCTTGATCTCGACCGCCTTGAGTACCAGGAAGATATCTATGGCAATAGGATCAGTACCGTGTACTCTACCCCTGAAAACATTGATGAACTTCTGCCCAAAGCAGACCTGGTTATCGGGGCCGTGCTTATTCCCGGTTCAGCTACTCCAAAACTCATTCGTGAAAAGCACTTGAAAACCATGCAAAAAGGTGCGGTCATCGTGGATGTGGCCATTGATCAAGGAGGGTGCAGCGAGGTAAGCCGGGTAACCTACCATGATGATCCGGTCTTTATCAAAGATGGGGTGGTCAATTACTGTGTAGGGAATATGCCTGGAGCAGTGGCAAATACCTCAACCAATGTGCTTGTAAACGCCAATCTACGCTATGGTCTTTCGATTGCGGATCTGGGGGTCGAAGGGGCGCTTAAAAAAGATGCCGGTCTGCTTGAGGGCTTAAATGTATATAAGGGTACGATCACTTACAAAGGTGTTGCAGAAGCCCATGGCTTGCCGTATACGCCCGGGATAGAGGTGTTGCGGTAACTAAACCACCATTTCATAGCCTTATGAGGGGTTCGCGGAGGGGCTGCCTCTTCACTGTTCACTGCCTTTCTCTCTAGCGGTTTACCCCCCCCGGGGGTAGGGTTAATTATTTTACGTAAACTATCGGCTTTGTCGGTGAGACTTGAAAAGGCTATGCCCTGGGTGATTCGGATAACGTTCCGGCTGTTGCGAACCGTAGGTTAGGCGACGTTTTGCCAGCCCGTATAAGGGCTTTGCGACGGCTAGGCCGAAGCATCGCTTCCGTAGGAAGCGCGACCAGGGCTGGAAAAATGTGGGTGGAGGCTGCCGGAACAGGCGGCGGCTATGCCTGGACAATGACCACCTATGCGGGCCGGGGCGGCTCCTCCCGTTGGGAGACGGAGCTTACCGGCCCCCTCATCGCCCCCCTGCCCGCCG
>JAIRLU010000020.1 GCA_031259215.1 Treponema sp.
CGCTTCTTTTCGTCTTCCGTTAAATGTACCCGGTAAACTTTTCCCCTCATACTGATTACCCCTCCTATGGGCAGGGTAATTCTATAGCGGAACTTTTAGCCTAATCAAGGTACTAGTAATAGAGTTGTTCAAAAACTGAAGTTTTTGAACAAATTCCGATAAAAAACGGCAGAATGCGGAGCATTTTGCAAGACTTGTGAGATAACCAACCAGGTTATCGAACAAGTCCAATGTAACGGTTGCAGAACAAGGGAAACATATTGCCCGTGCTTCTCAATTCATTAAAGATTCGGAATCCTTGGTAGAGATGAACAAGGTCATAGCCGGGGTGGCGGATCAGACGAACCTATTGGCGATGAATGCCGCCATAGAGGCGGCCCATGCGGGAGAATCAGGGAAAGGTTTTGCGGTGGTAGCTGCCGAAATCCGGAAACTCTCAGAGACTACCGCATATCAGGCGAAGAGCTCCAGCGCTACTCTCCTGGCGATAAAGCAGCGTATAGGAGAGATAGCAAAATTATCGGGTATTATTGAGCGGTCCTACGGGGAGACCAACGAATTTATTCAGGCGATTAACCGGAGGGTAAGGGAGATACGCTAGGCCGCGGAGGAGCAGAATACAGGATCCGCCCAGATTATCCAGGGGCTTACCACGATAGATGGTATAACCAACCATGTGGAGCATTATGCGGTAACGATAAAACAGGAAGCGAGGACGTATTTGGGAAACGCCAAGCAGCTTTCTGAAAGTATAAACCTCATAGAACGGCAGATACAGGATATAAGGGGGCAAATAGAACAGGTATCCCGGTCTTTTCAAACCTCGATGGAGCAGAATACCGAGGCTATTGAGTCTATGAACTAGGCTCTCAAAAGCTCAAGATTAGAGCCTGATCGGTCTGTCGTAAGGCTTAGGCTTTTGCACTGTCTTCTTTTATCAGTTGGATGAGGGTTTGGATGGTAGAATCCAGGTTAGGCTCCGCGTGGAGCCGTTCTTCGATCTTCTGGCAGGAGTGGATCACCGTGCTGTAATCCCGGCCTCCAAAGGCCTGGCCGATTTCCGTGGTGGAATACTGGGTGATTTCCCGGATGATATACATGGCCAGCTGACGGGGTAAGGCAATAGTTTTGGTGCGTTTTTTGCCTTTTAAGTCACTAACTGATACTTTGTGATATGCCGCGACCATCTCCAGGATCATATCTATGGACATATTGGTCTGTCGTGGGGCGGCAAAGGCATCTTTGAGCAGTTGTTGGGTAATTTCCAGGGTTATAGGTTTACCCACCAGTTCTGCGTAAGCGCTGAGTTTGGTCAGTGCTGCTTCTAGGTCTCGGATATTGGTGGATATCTTCTTGCTTATCAAGGCGATCACCTCATCGGGAACGGAAATTTTGCGGTCTTTTGCCTTGGATAACAGAATGGCATAGCGGGTTTCATAATTCGGGGGCTGGAGATCAACGTTGAGGCCCCGCTCAAACCGAGATTTGAGGCGGTCGGAGATCTTTTTAAGTTCCGAAACCGGCCGGTCGCAGGTAAAGACGATCTGCTTGTTGGCATCGTAGAGGCTGTTAAACGTATAGAACAACTCTTCCTGGGTTTCCCATTTGTTCTCAAAAAAATGAATGTCGTCGATTAACAAGAGGTCAATGAACCGGTACTTGTTTTTGAAGGGGGACATCCGGTCTTCTCTGATGGCCTGAATGAATTCATTGGTAAAACTCTCGGCAGTGGTGTAGATGAGTTTGCCCAGTGCATGGTTATGGATGTAGTGGCCGATGGCCTGCATGAGATGGGTCTTGCCAAGCCCGACGCCCCCGTAAATGAGGAAGGGGTTATAGGCGGTACCGAGGTTTCTGCTTATAGCCATGGCCGCATTGGCCGCGAAACTGTTGTTTTCACCGATGATGTACTTTTCAAAGGTGTAGTTTTCCCCCAGCATAGTATGGTGCTTGGGGGGGGCTGGTTTTTTTATCATCGGTTGGGGATCAGGGAAGAGGCCCAACTGTTCTTGTGCCCGAGGTTTCTTCGGATTCTTCACCGGTTCCGTCCCAGGGGTCTTTGTTTGAACTGGGTGAGCGGGAGGGGGGGGGGGAACCGGAGCGGCTGGAAGCGGGGAGGGGGGGTGCGTAGCGCTTGGGCTGGGAGCGTCTTGTTTACGGGCTATAATTTCCAGAATCAGGGCTATGGGTTTACCTATGATATACTGTAATTTAACCGTAATGAGCTCCTGGTAACGTTGTTTAATCTGATCCCGGTAAAATGCAGAAGGGACCCCCAGGTGGATTTCGTTCTCCTTGGCCCCCAAGTATTCTATCAGGGTAAACCACCGGGTAAATTCCTGTTCACCCACTTCGTCCAGCATTTGGTTCAAGGTTTCTTTCCAGAAGAACCCATAATCCCATTCGGCCATAGGAACAACCTTATAAAGATCGTAGGATATACATACATAGTATGGTTGATGGAATCAATACACAGTACAAGATGGGGGTATCATTACTTATTAACAAGGTATCCATATTCGTTTATCATAGTATAAACCTAAAAAAATGAGAATACCGTCTGGGGGGGTGCAGGAGCTACTGTATAAGTCTATATATTACAATGAATTAAGATAAACTCGGTCTGCGCTATATTTACTTTTTTATTCAAATTGGATACACTAACTAAGATATGAACGAAGACTATTCAGCTCAAAATATACAGGTTCTAAAAGGTCTTGATGCGGTACGTTTGCGGCCCGGTATGTATATCGGAACCACCGGTATTGACGGCCTCCATCATTTGGTCTTTGAAGTAGTGGATAACTCCATTGACGAGGCCATGCAGGGGTTTTGTGACGCCATCTTAGTGGTGCTTGAAGGGAACGACATGGTTCGGGTGGAGGATAACGGCCGGGGTATTCCGGTGGATATACACCCGGAAGAACAGGTGAGCGCCCTGGAACTGGTTATGACCCGGCTCCATGCAGGGGGCAAATTCGATAAAAAGTCCTACCAAGTTTCAGGAGGGCTCCACGGCGTCGGGGTTTCCGTGGTGAACGCCCTTTCTCAAACCTGCGAGGTCTTTGTCCATATAAACAGTACCATTTACACCCAAACGTACAAAATCGGTATTCCCGATGGTCCGGTTCACCAGGCAGGTACCACTGAACGGCGGGGCACGGTGGTCCGGTTCAAGGCGGACTCGTCGATCTTTGAGACTACCACCTATAATTTTGACGCCCTCTCCAATCGCCTGCGGGAACTGGCCTTCCTCAACAAGGGGCTTACCATCACCATCCGGGATGAACGGCTTTCTACGCCCAAGGTGCATACCTTCAAGTTTGACGGCGGGGTGAAGAGCTTTGTAGCGTACCTGAACGAGAACAAGACCGTACTTTACAAAGAACCTATTTCCATTGAAGGGGTGCGAGAAGATGTTCAGATCGAATGTGCGATCCAGTACAACGATGGCTTTAACGAGATCATGTATAGCTTTGTGAACGATATCAACACCCGGGAAGGGGGCACCCACTTGATGGGGTTTAAGTCTGCCCTTACCCGGACCTTGAACGATTTTCTCAAGAAGTCAAAACAGGCCAAGAAACTAGATGATACCCTTTCAGGAGAGGATGTTCGGGAAGGGCTTACCGCGGTGCTGTCAGTGAAGGTCCCTAATCCCCAGTTTGAGGGCCAAACCAAGGCAAAACTGGGCAATTCTGAAGTAAAAAGTATTGTAGAATCCTTTATAAACGAGCATTTAGAGCTGTATTTTGATCAGCATCCCGATGTGATTGCCGCTGTTCTGGAAAAATCGGTCCTCGCTGCCAAAGCCCGGATTGCAGCCCGGCAGGCCCGGGAGGCGACCCGGCGGAAAAACGCCATGGACAGCGCGGGGCTTCCGGGAAAATTGGCGGATTGTTCTGAGAAAGACCCGGCCAAGTGTGAATTGTTTATCGTGGAGGGGGATTCCGCAGGAGGTTCGGCCAAGATGGGCAGGAACCGGCAGTACCAGGCTATTTTGTCCCTGTTCGGCAAGATGCTCAACGTAGAGAAGACCCGCATCGAGAAGGTCATCACCAATGACAAGCTCCAGCCCATTATCGCCAGTATCGGCGGAGGTGCGGGGAACGAATTCAATATTGCCAAGATCCGGTACTACAAGATCATCATCATGGCAGATGCGGACGTGGACGGTTCCCACATTCGCACCCTGCTCCTCACCTTTTTCTACCGGTACATGACACCCCTCATTGAACACGGTCATGTATATCTGGCCATGCCGCCGCTGTACAAGATCAGTTATGAAAAAAAGACCTTTTATGCCTATGATGATCCGGAGAAAGACCGGCTCCTTGCGGCATCAGGCCGGGACCCGGAAAAAGTGGGCATTCAACGGTACAAGGGTTTGGGTGAGATGAACCCGGATCAACTGTGGGTTACCACCATGGATCCCACCAAACGGAACATCATCCAGGTCCATCTGGACGATGCAGTAGAGGCAGAACGGATTTTCACCACCCTGATGGGGGAGAACGTAGCTTCCCGCCGGCAATTTATCGAAGAAAACGCCTTAATGGTAAGCAACCTCGATGTCTAACCCCCCGCCAGCGGGCTTAATGCCCCTGAAGGGCAGTGGTGATAAGGGGTCTAAGCGTCCCTTGCTTCAGGACTTTGCCGCTTTGGAGCCACGCCCACGATATAAGTAAGGACACTCCGCAGGATGTAGGAACGAAGGGACGTACACCTGTATTCCTGACCACGCGGCCCCCTGCTACGCCCGCCGCCGGCGCCCGCCAGCGGGCTTAATGCCCCTGAAGGGCAGTGGAGATAAGGGGTCTAAGCGCCCTTTGCTTCAAGTCTTTATTGCTTTGGAGCCACGCCCACGATATAAGTGAGAACGCTCCGCAGGATGTAGGAACGAAGGGACGTGCGCCTGTATTCCTGACCACGCGGCCCCCTGCGACGCCCGCCGCCGGCGCTCGCCAGCGGGCTTAATGCCCCTGAAGGGCCGTGGTGATAAGGGATCTAAGCGCCCCTTGCTTCAAGTCTTTATTGCTTTGGAGCTACGCCCACGATATAAGTAAGGACACTCCGCAGGATGTAGGAACGAAGGGACGTACGCCTGTATCCCTCACCACGCGGCCCCCTGCGACGCCCGCCGCCGGCGTTAGCCGGTTTTTTGCTTGTCTTGTTGGGCTTCCCGTTCTTCATCTGCCCGGTTCTTTAAGAGTTTCGCAATATCCAGAACCATGATCCGGTCTCTGGGCGCAAGCTGGCAAGTAACGTGAATGATGGACCGCACTACTGGACTCAGGGATGAAATAGGTTTGTCCCGTTGGGGTTCCTCTCCGGTAACCAGGTATTCTACAGATACCCCCAGGGTTTGGGCGATACTGACCGCTGCCTCGACCGAGGGAGTACAGTTATGGGTACTTAAATAATTGTCTATAGTACGTCGATTTATCCCTGATAGGGCAGATAATTCCTTAACAAGCATTCCAGAATAGGACAATTCATTTTTTAAATTCTCTTTAAAACCCATCGCAATATAAAAAATACTGAAAAAAGCGTAATTATATATTGACATATTGCTTTATTACAATACAATAGAATATATTACGCTTATAAGCGTAAATTGAGTGCTATAATGCTCCGGGATGAGGATAAACTAGGGACTTTTTGGCGAGCATAGCTGGGTATTCGCCTTGCTATGTATAAAAAATCATATATACAAGGAGATATGATGATGCAACGAAAAACATGGTTGATGGGAATACTCAGCCTGGGGCTGGTATTCGGGCTTAT
>JAIRLU010000048.1 GCA_031259215.1 Treponema sp.
TGCTTTCCTAAAAACTGACGTTTTTGAACAGCTCTATTACATCGGACTTGTTCGATAACCTGGTTGGTTATCGAACAAGTCTTGCAAAATGCTCCGCATTTTGCTGTTTTTTATCGGAATTTGTTCAAAAACTTCAGTTTTTGAACAACTCTATCATAGACCCTCTCTAGCCTTTCATGTAAAACTTATAATTACGATATATTTAATATAATTTTATACTAATTAAAAAGCTCTGTATTGTCAAGATACATCTATACATGGCGAGGATAAACGCATAGCCATGCAAAATCAGCCGCGAACAGCACGCATACAGAACAGGAACCACCCGAACTCCTTGTGCTGAGCGGCGATGTCTCACGACCAGTTCGGGTGGTTCCTGTTTAAAAAAGTTGCTTTTTAGAGCTGATCCACGAGGACTTACAAAAAAAACAAGGATAAGACCCGTATCCTCATGAATACAGGTCTTATCCTTAACATACAGGAAAATACCGGCAAGCCCCTAACGGGTAAGCCGTGCGATGAGATCCATTACCTGCTGGCCGGCCTGGGCACTGGAGAGCTTACCGTAGGCCACATTCTGGGCAATCAGGAAGAAGCTGCTGTTCCATTCGGTATCCCCCGGCATATTGGGGTCCCGAGGCCGGGTGTGGGCACCGGCCACATCCAAGTAGGCAGCGATCTTCTTGGCCGCAGGAGTGGTGGCAACAATAGCCCGGCCTTCGGAGTTGACCGGCGTACCCGGATCAGCCCCCATGGTGTTCCATACGGAGGGATCATTTACCCGGTAATTGATGAACTTGGCTGCGGCTTCAGGGTTCCTGGAGTTCTTATTGATGGCCATCATTTGGCTCATCTGGCCCCAGAGGGCTTTGGTGGCTGCCGCATTGGGGAGCTCGATGAGATCCAGTTCATCGGCGATGGCGTTCTGGTAATTCAGCAACTGATTCGACCAGATGATACAGACCGCTACCTTTCCAGATATGAGGGAAGAAGATGACTCGTTGGCTTCGGAATAATCCGCCGCGGTTTCTGCCGGTGGAATAAGCCCCGCGCTACGGTAATCCGCCCAGAGGTCGAAGTATTTCTGGGCATCCCCAGCAGTGAGGTGGGTCTGCTTGCCGTCCCACATGACGGTCCCGTTCTGGCGGCACCAATACGCGAAGAAGAAGGACTGGTCCGCATTGGCGCTGTTATCCGCCAAGGGGTATACCCCTGCAGGGAGTTTTGCCTTTACTGCGGTAAGCCAGGAGCGAAATTCATCCCAGGTCATGGAAACCTGTGGCAAGGGAGCGCCTACCCCTTCGATCAGGGCCTTGTTGTAAAGCAGGGACGGCATATTCGCCGCCAGGGGAAGGGCGTAGAGCACCCCGTTCACCGTCCCCGCGGTAATGGCCGAAGCATCCACCTTGGAGGTGTCGATGATCCCGCTCTTCACAAAGGAGTCCAGCGGAAGGAGGACGGATCCCACATTGTCGCCGACCTGCAAATTCGCGAAATCACCCCCCAGCTGGATGATGTCCGCAGCATTGCCCCCGGCAAACTGGGTCTTGAATTTGTTGAAATGATCCCCGGTTCCCGGAGCGGGCTCTGCCGCCACGATGATCCCCGTGCTTTCGGTGAACTTGTCAATCGCCAGTTGGGTGTTCTTGATGCGGGCCTCCCCGCCCCAGAAAGACCAGCGTATGGTTCCCGGACCTGCAGCAGCCCCGGTCTGAGCCTGAGAAGCGCCGCTGGCAAAGACCATTGCGCTTGATACCACAAGCGCAACCAAAACAAACATGCCTTTTTTCATGTTTACCTCCTAAATATCTTAAAGGGTAGGCTACCCTTTGATACCGGTCGTAGCGACTCCCTGCACAAAATACTTCTGGAGCGAGAAAAACAGGATAAAGCAGGGAATCAGAGACAAAACCGACATAGCGAACATAGAACCCCAGGAAGAGACCCCGGAAGAATCCAAAAAGAGCCGTAAGCCCATAGGCACGGTGTATTTTTCCGGTGAATTGAGATAGAGCATCTGGTTGAAGAAGTCATCCCAAGTCCACAGGAAGGTAAAAAGCACGGTGGTAATAAGGGCCGGCACACTCAAGGGTACGATAATTCTGATGTAAATGCCGAACTTCCCGCAGCCGTCAATACGGGCGGATTCATCCATATCCTTAGGCAGGCTGCGGATGAACTGCACCAGGAGAAACACAAAAAAAGCATCCGTGGCAAAGAGCTTCGGGAGGATAAAGGGCAGAAACGTATTGATCCAGCCAAAGGAACGGAAGATGATGTACCGGGGAATGGTGGTTACGTGTCCCGGCAGCATCATGGTCAGGATCATCAGGGCGAACCAGAAATTCCGTCCCTTAAAACGTAGCCGGGCAAAGGCATAGGCCGTAACCGAACAGAAAATGGCATTGGCCCCAATACACAGGCTGCAGATAATAAACGAATTGATAAAGAAGGTACTGAAAGGAACAATACCGATACCCTCCCAGCCGTTGCGGTAGTTTTGCATGGTCCAGGTCTTGGGCAGCAGACTGGGATCGCTGAATATTTGGGAACCTTCCTTAAACGAGGCCATAATGAGCCAAATCACCGGATAGAGCATGGCAAAACCAAGCGCGATAATGATAAGATTGGAAATACCGGATCTGAGCACGTGCCCGGTCTGCTTGTTCATTCTCCCCCTCCGTAGCTTACCAGGGAATTGGATCCCCTAAAGGTCAAGGCCGTCAAGACCGCAATGATGAAGAGCAATACCCAGGCCATAGCCGCCGCGTACCCCATCTGGGAATGGGCAAAGCCCCGCAAATACAGGTACAGACTGTAGAACATGGTGGAGTCTACCGGGCCGCCGTTGCCTCCTGAAATGATAAATGCCTGGGTAAAGGATTGGAAGGCGCTGATCATCTGCATCACCAGATTGAAGAAAATAATGGGTGAAAGGCTGGGCAGGGTGATGGCAAAAAACTGCTTGACCTTCCCCGCACCGTCCACGCTGGCGGCTTCGTAGTATTCCTGGGGAATCTGCTTGAGCCCGGCCAGAAAAATGATCATAGGCGAACCAAACTGCCACACCGCGAGGAGTATCAGGGTGTAGATGGCGAAGATGGGGCTTGAAATCCAGGAGGGCGGGTTTATGGCGCCCCCGCTGAGCATCTTGATGAGGGTATTGATGGCGCCGTCCCCGGCAAAAAGCCGGCGCCACAGCACCGCAATGGCCACGGAACCTCCCAAGAGGGTGGGGATGTAATAGATGGTCCGGTAAAATGGAATCAGGCGGAGCTTCTGGTTCATCAGCATGGCCACTGCCAAGGCAAAAGCCAGCTTGAGGGGCACAGAAATAAACACAAACCGCAGGGTTACAAAAAGCGAATTGAGAAACCGCTCGTCCCGGGGATACTCGGCGTTCCCTATAAACATGATGAACAGATTCCGTAAGCCCACCCATTTGGGGGGCTGCAAAATCGTGTACTCCGTAAAAGCAAGATAAAACGAATAGATCATGGGATACAGGGTAAGCACGAAAAAGCCCAAAAGCCACGGTACGAGGAACAGGTACGAGGATACCTGCTCTTTTATACGGATGCACTTTTTTGTATTCATACTTCCTCCTCAGGGTTTAATACGATACATAGCCCCCCTTTATCCGGGGCTTCTTGCACCGCTACAAAGCGGGCGCGCTCAAAAGGGGTCTGGTTCGGCGTGTGGAGCGCCAAGTACAGGGTTCCTTCGACACCGCGGAACAGCATCCCATGCCCGCCATCCCCCTGGTATAAAGGCTCCCGCTCCTGTACCCATGGCCCGGTGAGGGTCCCCTCTTCTGAACGGGCTACTCCGATACAGTAGTTCCCGTCTTTATCAAACGACGACCATAACATAAGTAACTCCCCCCTTTGCGTAGGGTACATAAACGGTCCATCGGTCACGTAAGATCCCGGCGCACGCCCCGCTAGTTCATAGGCCCAGGGAGCTTCGCCGGCATGAAACAGCAGGGCCGGCGCGCCGGCGGCTTGGCGCAAGTCCCTCGTTAAAGGGAGGGCGCGGATTTCACCGTCCCCCACCTGCTGCCATTCGTGGCAAAACACCAGATAGGGGATTCCCTTTTCGATAAAAAACGTGCCGTCCAAACAGTCCCAATCCCCCGGCGTTACCGGCCCTGAAACGCCCGA
>JAIRLU010000088.1 GCA_031259215.1 Treponema sp.
CCCCCGGTGAAGTATACATCTATAACCGCTGAACCCACAGACAGGCAGTACCGGTTTTTCCTTTCCAAGGCCCTATCCCCTATTCTTGAGGGTTGCCGTAAATGCCCGGATATTTTCTAGGGGTGTAGACGTGGAAAGCCCACAGGCAGGCGCTATGATGTCAATGTGCTTTTTCAGCAGGGCCTCAGCTCGAGCCTGTACGGTTTCTGGCTTCCCTGATTGGAGCAGATAGGTACTGAGGTTTCCCATGGTGGTAAGGGCGCCCTGTTCTTCTTTCAGTATCCCTAGGTTCACCATGGCATCCACACTGAGGGCGTCTCCCTGCAGCTTAAAAAGCTGCTCTTTTACCCTACGGATATCCCCGCAGATATGGATGATAACCGGGACCCTCATGCTATGCAAGGCATCTACAAGACGGTTAAGCCTGGGGAGGGCATATTCCTCAAAGAGCTTGGGTCCGAGAATTTCACCGGTGGCAGTGGGGTCTGCAATAGCGATCACGGTTGCGCCGTTATCCGCCAAAAGCTGGGCCCACTGCATAAGCTCATCGGTAACCAGGTTCAGGAAACGATGAGCTTCCGCTTTATTCCGGTAGAGTTCCTTGAGAAAGGTCATGGGATCTACCAGGGAAGCGGCAGTACTGAGTGGGCCTGTGATGCTGCCGATCACCGGAATATCGGGATATTTTTTGGAAAGGCTGCTGACTGCTTCCAGGACCACAGCGGCTCGCTTGGTTTTTTCAATGGCCCTTTGCGGCGCAAAAGCCCTATCCTTTACCGAAGAAAAAGCTTCCTGCTGTATCTTGGGCTCACAGGTAAGGGAACCGTAGTCCACGGCGCTTCCTAGGGCCTCTGCTTCAAGGGTCATACAAAAGGGAAGCCCGAAATTTTCAAAGCCCGTCTTTTCATAAACATCCCAGGCCAGATCCGCCATAAGGGCTCCCTGGTGGTGGGCCGCAGGCAGGGTATGACCGGTCTTTTCCATCACTTCCACAACGGCGGCGTTCATCATGCCTCCGGGACAGATAAGTGGCGGCCGATCCCTTCCCTGTTTGTTCAAGGTACGGAGCAGCCGCTCCTTGGGAGAGAATAGATCCCCCATTATACCACTGCTCCAACCAGGCGTTTGCACAGCCGCACCGCTTCAGTGGCGTTTTTGGCATATCCATCAGCGCCGATACGATCTGCAAAGGCTTGAGAAATCGGCCCGCCCCCCACGGCTACTTTGATGGTATTCCGGATTCCCTCTTTCACCAGGATCCGGATCACCTCCTCCATGGCATCCATGGTGGTGGTCATAAGCGAAGAAAGGAGGATGAGTTCCGCTTTGGTTTCAACCGCCTTATCCACAAAAGTTTGAGGGGATACATCCCGGCCTAGATCAATCAGGTCAAACCCAGAAGAATCCAGCATGATCTTGACCAGATTTTTACCAATGTCGTGGGTGTCCCCTTCAATAACGCCGATAACCCCCCGGTGGCGTAGTGCGGTGTTATCCTGCTTCAAGTGGGGTTTGAGCACCCCTATCCCTGCGTTCATCGCATCGGAACAGATGATAAGTTCTGGGACAAAGTATTCCTCTTCCTCAAAGAGCTGTCCCGCCCGTTCCATACCTTTGGCAAGGCCCTTATCAATAGCCTCGTAGGCATCCACCTTTTCCGTTACCGCCTGTTTCGCATACCCAACCGCCGCATCTTCGTCCATATCCACCACGGCATCCGACAGTTGTTTATACAATGTTTCACTCATAAAAACTCCTTAAGGCCTGCACAGGCCCTTACATCACTTTAGGCACTTCATGGAGCCCTTACCGTGCTGCCACTGCGGCGCTGAGCAGGTCCTCTGCGAGGGTGAGTCCTCCGGAAAACCCGGTATACCCTCGATTCAGCACCGCCCGGTTTGCCACGGGGAAACTCACCGAAAGATGGGGAGCGCCGATTTTAAGCGCCAGGTCCCGTTCCAGGGAAGATCCCACGACAAAGGCCGGAGAAAGGCTATCCACATACCGATCGGTCTCCCTTTTAGGGTAAAGCCCCAGGAGGTATCTGCCTGCTTCGCTCGCGTTGGTATCGAATACCGTCAAGGGCTTTTGCCCTGCGGAACCAATAATCTTTTCTGCTAAGGCGGTCTGCTGCTCTTCATTGAGCATATCCGTACATTGGGTCAGTACCGGGAGCCAGCCCAAGTCGTCGTAGAGGAACCGGGTTACCCCTACGGCGTAATTCACATCGGCAATTACCACCGCATAGCGCTGCAGATCCGCATCAAAATAGAGATCCACCAAAGGTTCCAAATAACGGTAGAATTTTTTGTTTTCCCGCTCGATAATAGCCTCCACATCCACCTCCAGTTTGAGGGCGGCCCTGGTTTCCCTAAGGAGTCTTGCACTGGCCGCTGCCCCAATGGGCAGGGACAGGGAAATATAGGGTATACCGAAACGGTCTTGGTAGCATTTTGCGGTCTCCATACCGTACAAATCAGAGACTACAATAGTAAGTTCTGCAGCACCTGAATCACGAAGGCTCTCCAGGGAATCATCAGCGGTGAAGAAGGTGTTGACCTCAAGCCCGAGAAGTTCCAATGTCCTGCGGATCCCCTCCAGGTTTCCCCGCCAGAAACTGTCCATATAGGGTACGATGCCAAGGATATTGACCCGTCCTTTCTTGGTTTCTACCGGCTTCGGCACATACTGGCTGGCAAGGGCAGACATCACCAGGTCATACCCGTAATAGGAATTACCCTTGAAACCGCCGGTACGGGCAAACACCAATTCCGCATCAGGATGTTTGTTTTCCCCTTGGATTTCCTGCACCACTGCCTGCACATCGTCCCCTATCATTTCAGTAATACAACTGGTGATAACCACAAAGAGACGGCCTTCCATTATATCCAAGGTATGGCGGATCTCCTGCGCAAGGCGGTCGGAACCGCCGAAGATCACTTCCCGTTCCCCTACGTTAGAACTAGGAACCGCCAACCCTCCACAGTATCCGCCTACCTGTAAACCTGAACCGCCGTTTTGTCCCCAAGCAATGCTTCCCGCGCAGCCTCCCGCGGCATGAAGCACCGGAATAGTTTCGGGTAGCGCTTCCAAGGTGGAAAGGGCCCCTCCAAAGGAGCAGAAATACCGGGGGCGTTCAATATAGCTGTGTTCCAGGTATTTTTGGGATACTTCACCCATGCTGGGTCCCCCTTTTTATATACGTGAAAGGATCTTCCGCATACCAGGTTTCCCGGTAGGGTAGCCGGACATAGATGCTCAAATTCCGGGCAAACACCGGATTGGAAAGCTGACGGTAGAGCCTTCGGGCGAGCTCAAAGGCCCCTCGATAGCCGATATAGGAAAGTCCCGTGTTGTAAATCACATGAGAAGGAATACCAAGTTTAGCCGCAGTGGAATTCCCGTTCCAGTGCCCGAGGAAGAGATCCGGTTTGAGTTTTTTAAGTAGATTCGCCTCCTCATAAGGCTGACAGTTGGCAATATTAAAGGCCATATCTCCTGCAGCTTGGTGCAGTTTTTCATATTCCTGATTGGCAAATTCGTCATGATGGAAAGAACGGACCCCTACAATTTTAAATCCCAGTTCCACAAGCAGCGCTGCAGTTGCCAAAGCCCGGAATTCACCGGCATTGACAAAAGCCGTTTTCCCCTTAAAAAAATTTCGGTACTTGACCAGGGCTTCATTGAGCCGGGTGTTCTCAGTGCTTATCAGCCGTTCTGCCATAGCTTCTTTATGGAAGAACCGGGCCACACCCCGTAGCCATTCATTGGTGTTTTCAATCCCAATGGGCATATTTTTCAGAATAAAAGGAATCTGGTATGCTTTTTCAAAAAATTTGAGGAAATAGTCATCATGGGTAGGGCAGGTGCTGATATTGAGGGCAGCGTATTTAATACGGTACATGGTTTCAGGATTCGCAAATACGGGAAACACATTTACCTGATACCCCAGACCGTTCAAAAGGCGCGTTAATTCATCTTCATCTACCTTACCCATAGAGGATACATTAAAAAGGTTCACCCTATTTTTTTTAAGCGTTTCGATCTCGAACCCTTCCAGTGCATCTTCCAGGATCGGTTTTTGATACTCCGGATCATCCAGCATGGTTCCGGCAAGGCCGTGGTAAACCGCATCATAGGCAGTGGCCCAGATCTTGGTCTTGAACCCTTCGCAGTGTACAGGGATAATCCGGGCGCTTACCAAAGGTTGGACCTGGGTAATAACCCCGTCTACATCATCCCCGGTGATTCCCGGTACACAACTGGCGACGACGGTGATGGTCTTGGGCCGATACAAACTATCCGCTTCGATAATTGCCCGCCGGAGTTTGTCTTCACCGCCACCTATGACATCGGCCTCGTTCATGGCAGTGGAGATCCAGATACCGTCCTTGACCGTGCCGAAACGAGCCCCGTTCCCTGAACGGGTGTTGGCGTTTTGGGAATGGGAACAAACCCCGCATCCTACTGCGCCGTGGAGCAGGTTTACGTTATCCGGTAGGCTGTTCAGCATGGCGATTCCCGGTAGCATGAGACAGATACTACCCTGGGTAAATTCCCGCTCTCCATCGTTCATACATCCACAGCGGGTCTGATTTTTTATGCCGCAGAGGGTGCCCCCATAGGCAATGCAGGCATGAAGCCTATCCTCTCGTTTAGGTGCACCCTTGGTGGGTAAACCACTCATCTTTTCCTCCTCACCCGGGAGGCTTTTCCCCATCTTGCGCTTGTGAAAAAGCCTCTCCTTAAGTATGTGGGGCAGTTCCACCGAGTCAGATGGAAGAACAACCCTCTCGTTCTGTTTATTAGAGTTGTTCAAAAACTGAAGTTTTTGAACAAATTCCGATAAAAAACAGCAAAATGCGGAGCATTTTGCAAGACTTGTTCGATAACCAACCAGGTTATCGAACAAGTCCATTGAAAAGGGAACCTTCGATTCCCTTTCCTTATTGCAAAGACACCTGTTCCCTGCCTGTCCGGGTCATGGCCCTGATATTATCCGCCGGGGTTGTCGGGGGAATATCACAGCCAGGCATCAGTACATACCCTGGCCCTTCCCCTGCACAGGCGATACATGCTGCAGCCGCCTTCGCTACCCCTTCGGGGCTTTCACGCTGCATAACATTGACCGGATTCAAGTTCCCCGCAAAGGCGACGGTACCATTAAAGGTTTCCCGGCATTTTTTAAGACTCACCTTGTAGTCCACCGAAATCAGTTCCGCACCGATATGGGTGAGTAGATCCAGGCGGTTTTCGATGTTACCGCAGATATGCAGGGAGGTTCGGATGTTCTTTTCACTCAAGGCGGTAAATACTTTTTTAAACATAGGCACCGCAAAGGTTTCAAAATGCTTTCGGGAGATCATATCCCCGGAAGTGGTAGGTTCCGCAAGGAGGATGAAATCAACCCCGTTTTCAATGTACAGCTCCACGTATTTCAAGTACAGTGTAACCGTGAAGTCCAGAAGACGATGTACCGATGCAGGATCCCGGTACATATCCCGCATCAGATTTTCCGCACCGTAGAGTAAGCCCGCCAAGGTAAAAGGCCCCCAGCGGGTCAGGGCAACATAGGTTTCGCCCTGTACCTTCTTTGCAAGGAGCCGAGTTATGGTAAGGAGGGTTCGTACCCGTTCATCATCCCCAAGGCTTTCTATAGGTATATGCTCCACCTCAGCGGGTTTCTTGATCAGGGTTTCGATTACATCCGGGGTGCCCTTAGTACGGAATTTAATCTTACCCCCAATGGCCCCGATGATGATATTGTTATACCCCGACATAGCCCAGACTATATCCGAATCCACCTCCCTATAGGCCCGGTACAATACATCCGCCACTATTTCCGCTGGGGAGGTCAAGGCCTTCTCCAGGGACAAGCCGTTACTGTTAAGCGCCCAAGCTCCCCCGGACATGAGGGTCGCCGGTAAGCGGGGAGTTGGTTTTAATGCCAGTGCATGCTGAATCAGCTCTCTTGCATGCATGCAGATGCCTCCTTTACTGTTTCCAGCGGAGTAAATACCGCTGGAGTTTATTGAAAAAAAACACCATCACCGTAACTACCATGCCAATGACCAAAACTCCCAGGATGATCCGGGTATAATCCCCTAGATCTGAAAAGTTCTTCACATAATAACCCAGGCCGCTACGGGCACCGATCATTTCCGCAGAAGTGAGCAGGATGAACGAAACACTCAGGCCCTGGTTACAGCCGATAAATATCTGAGGCATGGAAGCGGGTAATATAATGTGAAAGAGCAAGGATGCCCGGTGTAAGTTGAGGGATCGGGCGGAATCAAGGATCTGTTTTTCCACCTGAAGTACTCCGCTCATGGTCCCTGCCAGGACCGGCCAAAAAGAAGCCAGGAAGATCACCATCACCGACACGGAACGGAAGGTGGGAAGCAAGGCAATGCCGTAGGGTATGTAAACCACCGGCGGGATAGAGCTTAAAAATTTGGCAATATAGGTGGCGGCGTTTCCTAGCCGGAAGCTCCACCCCAAGAAAAGTCCCAGAGGAATGGCAAGGATCAGCGCCAAAAGATAACCTTGGGCCACAATACCCAAAGAAGTCTTGATGTTGACCAAAATTACCCTGCTATCCCGTATAGCCGCTTCAAACACCACCCCGGGAGGTGGAAAAAAAGAGGCTTTTACCAGGTTCCCTTTAGCGGTAAGCAGGGTCCAGCCGATCAACAAGATATACACAAACCCCATGATATCCACAAACAGGTTGAGGCCCGGTTCCTTTTTGATACATACCGAAATGAGCAGGGTCAAGACCTCCATGATGGTCATAAAGGCCAGGGCATAATCGGCATGAGGATCCCCCTGGACCCTATCAGGCAAAAACTGGATCAGCAAAAAAATCACAAAAAAAACGTGACAAAAGCGCCGTAATCGCCTGTGCAGCGGCATGGGTTCCGCTCTCATATACCGCTTCCAAAATCATTAAAAAAGAGGGTGTGCAGGTCCCTGCGAAGGTGGATGTATTCCCTGCTCTGCATCAGAACAGTACGATTCCGGGGTCGAGAAAAGGGAACTGCCGTTTCTTGGAGGATCCGACCCGGACTGGGGGTCAGCATAATGATCCGGTCGGACAGGATAATCGCTTCGTCAATATCGTGGGTAACAAAAACCACGGTTTTCCGTTCCCTTTGGGCGATCCCCTTGTCCGGGGGAAACACCCTATCCTCCGGATTACCTTCCCATAAACTGAGGAGCAGATCTTGCAGTACCGTGCGGTTTTTGGCATCCACCGCGGCGAAGGGTTCATCCATAAGGAGGATCTCCGTATCCATAGCCAGAAGACGGGCAATGGCAACCCGTTGGCGCATACCTCCAGAAAGCTGATCCGGGTAGGTATCCTGGAAGGATTCAAGTCCGACCTTTTCAAGAAAACGATCCGCTTGTTTTAGCCGTTCTTTTTTAGATAGCTTCTTGTTAACCTGTTGGATACCAAAGGCCACATTCTTCCGGGCAGTCATCCAAGGAAACAGAGAATACTGTTGAAACACAAAGCCCCGGTCAAGCCCAGGACCGGTAACCGGAACTCCGTTTATGGAAACCCTTCCTCCAGAGGGAAGGTACAAGCCCCCTAATACACTGAGGAGGGTACTTTTACCACAGCCCGAAGAACCAATAATACTGACAAACTGCCCTGCTGGAACCGTGAAAGAAATACCCTCTAGCGCGGTAACGTGTTTATGCCGGTTAGTATAATCCTGATAATCTACCCGAAGATCGGTTACTTCTATTTTGTACACGCTTCGTCCTTTCCCCTGGGGTACAGAAAAACCGAAGTCCTTCTGTACCTGGTTGAAATATCCCTATTCGTACTGGTTGAAATGGGCTAAAAGTTCCTGATAGATCGGATCCTCTGGATTCGCCTTGATAAGGTCGTCCAGCGCGGCCTTATAGATTGCCGTATTGTACAGAGGCTCCACATCGTAATCATGGGTATACCCGAAGGAGACCACCCCTCTCTTGAGGGTTACCGTGGCTTTTTTATCGGGATCAGGCTTAGAGATGCTGTGTCCTCCGTAGATCTCGTATTCCACCAGTTCTCGCTTGAGCGGGATGTACTTGTTGACATCGTCTACGGTCTTAGAAGGGTTCTCCTGGGAAAACTTATAGGCTTTAAGAAAGGCCCGTTCCGCTGCTTGGAACAAGGCTGGATTAGCCTTGAGAGCCGCAGTGGACGCAACCTGACGGCAGCAGGGCTGATCCTGGAATTCCTCTATTTCATTACAATAGTAAACCACCGTATACCCCTCGTCCCGAGCCCGGGAAGCATAGGGGGAATAAACCGAAACCCCATCAATTTCCCGGTTCTGGAGGGCATTGTAGGCTTCGGTCTGACTACTGAAGTAGGTTACCTGCACGTCTGTTCCTGGTGTAAGCCCGGCATTTTTAAGCAGGACCAAAAGTTCATAGTCTTGGACGCTGTTCTTTACCGAAGCCACATTCCGCCCCTTAAAGACACTGATGTCTCCCTGCTTAAATCCCGGTGGAACCAACTCGCTTTTGATCACATAGCCGTGACCGTTGGTCATGGCACCGCCGAAGATGGTCAGATCATGACCGGTAGCCTGGAAGGTGATGGCCGGTACCGAGCCAATAAAGGCCACATCCAGCTTGCCCGACTCAAGACCGGCTGCCAATTCAGCGGCACTGGAGAACTGGGTCAGTTCCGCATCAAGCCCCTCTTCCTGGAAAAAGCCTTCTTCTTTGGCCACAAAGGCAAGAAGATGGGCGGTCGAGTTAAGGTGCCCCAGTTTGAACGGCTTCAATGGGGTACTTTGGGCAGTTCCGCCTGTACTTGCTCCCCTTGAGGGTCCTTCTCCTGGATCTTTACCGCCTCCTGCAGAAAGGGCCGATAAAACCGCGGTTAAACAAAACATAGTGAGTATGCTTTTTTTCATAAAACCTCCTGAACCATATAAATTATATTATTCATAAGTATTTTATATGTCAACTATATCCATCGTTTTAATATGATTTTAGGTAATAGAATTTTATGAAACCTCCGTTTCAGAACACATTTTCTTGAAAATACCGCGCTGTCGCAGCCGGTAAACCCCAGGTTCATTGGGGAGAAACGGTAAGGCCTGTTCGGTGTTCCGCTTTCTAGTTGACTTTTAACGTACTATGGCTTACGGACCGGGTTTACCTTAAAACTTTTCCGCTGTATCGGAGAAGGTCCATAACGGATTATATTTTCCTTGTGTTCCCTGGTGGGATAGCCCTTATGTTTTTCGTAGCCGTATTCGGGGTAAAGCAGGGCATACTGTTCCATAAGCGCATCCCGGCTGGTTTTGGCAAGGATCGACGCAGCCATGACTTCCGGAATAAGACTATCCGCTTTGACCATGGCGCGGCAGGGGATGGGAATATCCGGAACGTACAAGCCGTCGACCACTGCTTCTGCAAGATCCAATTCCCCGGACCATCGGGCTATCATGGCTTCAAAGGCCCGTTTCATGGCGAGGAGGCTGGCTTGCAGGATATTGAGGGCATCAATTTCCGTCTCCGATGCCCAGCCAATACCCCAGCCCAGGGCCCCTGCACTGATACGCACCCGTGCTTTTTCCCGTTGAGCAGGGGAGAGTTTTTTTGAATCTCTTAAGCAGTTCCAGGAAAAGTCGGGAGGGAGTACCACCGCAGCAGCACACACCGGTCCGGCCAGGGGCCCCCGGCCTGCCTCATCGATCCCGCAGATCATCGGGATTCCGGCTGCAACATAGCCAAGACGTCCCGCAGCTCGGGATCCTGGACAAAATAGTAGGTTTCTAGTTCATCCGCAGTCAGTCCCACCAGTTCATGGCTCAGATAATGGATCCACTGCTCTTCATCTTTGACCGATACTTCATGCTTGCGGCACCAGTAATCAGGCTGGATGGGAAGCTGTTCGGGTTTATCATAAAAATATTTATAGTCATGCACCGCTACCTTAAAATCCTGCCGGGGTATCCCCTTGGCCAGGATGATCTCTGCCAAGTAGTTGATGGTACGGCCAGAATCAAAAATATCATCTACCAAGAGGACCTTATCCCCAACCCGCAGATGTTCCGGTGCATAGGTCCACCCCTCAACCATGATCTTTTCCGACTTCCGGATATCTGTATAGGATCGGGCCACCACTGCGGCATAATACACCGGCCGTTTTCCCTTACAGACCACTTTAAAATATTCACTTATCAGGTTTCCCAGATAGGCTCCTCCCCGCAGGGAAACATAGATGACATTCGGGGTAAATCCGGTTTGATAAATCTGGTGGGCTAATTTTAACCCATCATTCCGGACCCTATCGTAGGAAAGAAATTCCTTAATCATACCATGAGTATAGCTAAGAGGGGAAACTCAGTACAAGCAGGAACCTTTCAAGGCTTAGTCCTGGAAGTTTTAAAAAAACCGAAGAGGCTGCCGCAAAATCCTCCGATAATATGGGCAAATTCTGAAATGGTGTTTTCCACCAAGGAGTTAAAGAGTTCCCTCCCCAGATATAATACCACGATGAGGACGAAGGTGAGGGGAATCTCTCCTTTTTTGAAATTCGTGAAAGAAGCCAAAAGAATCATCATGAAGGCTACCCCAGAGGCTCCCAACAGGCTTTTGGAGAACAAAAAGACGTTAAGCACCCCTGTAACGAGGGCGGTGAGGAAGATCATTTCTAAGAGGGACCAGGAACCGTACCGTTCTTCCAGAATAGGACCAATGAGGAGGATCAATGAAAAATTAGCAATCAGGTGGGTCCAGTTGGCATGGCCTAGCACATGGGTTACCAGGGTTACCCAGCTCCGTATTCGGAAAGGAACAAAGCTGCCTTTACCAGGAACCATAAACCAGGATTTAGTCAAAGAAGGTAACAGGGTACTCGAAAGAATCAGCACCAGAACACTGATAAAGGTAAAGGTTAATATGGTGGGGGCATTGTATTTAAGCCGCATCCTGCTTGTTCAACTCCTGGGTATTCCGGGCCGGAGCAGGCTATTGACCTTATCCACGGAAAAATAGTCCGGATCAAAGTCTCTCAGCCATGCAAGCCATTCTGGTAATTGCTGCTTATGGGTTACTGAGGCATTGAGGGTTTCGAGCAGTTCCCCATACCCATAAGGACCTCCTGAATCTTCAGGGGGACAGGCCCTTTTACCGCTGAGACAACGAGCATACTGCTTATCTGCATCAGCATATCCTGCGGCAGGGATGATTTTGGATACGAGAATCTGGTGCTGCCAGGTATCCCCAAAGTCATAGGTATACTGAAAACGCTGCTTATCCCGTAATCCCAGATCGTCCAGGGTATATTCGTCCTCATCGTACATATCCAAATCATCCACCAATGATACCGGACCATACTGTATCGTATGCAGGGTAAAGGCGTGGAGATGGTCATCATCCCAGCCCATACCATCTTGAATAACCCTATGGAGATCTCCTAAGGTAAAAGACCCTGGTACCTGGATACGCCTCCATATCGGAGGACTGATAGTTTCAAGGCTTATCCGCAGGATAAACAGGGATGTTGGTTCTTTGGTATGGTACTGCTCCACGCTTTGCATCTTAGGTACTCCTCAGGTAATGGTATCGGTAATTAGGGCGTTCTATCCCCGGTCCCGGTGAGGTCCACTTCCAGTACGACGGGGCAGTGATCTGAACCCGCTACATCAGGCCATATAGTTGCGCTTTGCACCTGGGGTATAAACAGGGGATCTACACAATGGTAATCGATCCGCCATCCTACGTTCCGCTTCCGAGCTCCTGCCCGGTAAGACCACCAGCTATAGTGCCCTGGTTCACCGGGATGAAAATGACGAAACGTATCCACGTAACCTGCATGGGTAAAAGTATCCATCCAGGCCCGCTCTTCCGGGAGATATCCTGGATTACCTTCATTTTCTTTGGGTCGGGCTAGATCCAAGGGGGTGTGGGCTATGTTGTAATCCCCGCAGAGTACCAGATGGCGGCCTTGGGATACCAGGGTATCACACTGTTCCCGTATGGCTTTACAGAAAGCCAGTTTATAATCCAGCCGGGCTCCTGCCTCCTGAGCATTGGGAAAATACGCACAGATAAGCACAAAATCCTTAAAATCCGCGGCTAATACCCGCCCTTCAGCATCGAATTCCCCTATACCCAGGGGTTTTACCTCCAGGGCTTGACGTTTACTGTATATGGCAACCCCCGAATACCCCAGTTTTTTTGCACTAGCCCAGTAGGATGTGTAAACCTGACCACTTCCATCTCGGGGGCTGATTAATTCCGATGAAAGCTGTTCCGGGTGGGCCTTGGTTTCCTGGAGACAGAGTATATCTGGCGATTCATCTTGTATCCATTGCACCAAACCGCGTTTCTCCACTGCCCGTATGCCGTTGACGTTCCACGATACAATACGCATTAGAAAAAATATACTACTGAACAGGAACCGTGGCAAGGGAGAAATGCAGATCAGGCTGAACCTCTAGCAACCTGCATAGGCTTCTCAAAAAAAGTCCGCTTCATTCCCCAAATATGATGGAGCACCCTCCCTCAATAATTCTTTAAGGAAATACGGAAAAGCTAAAACCAATCCCTCTTAAGCAAGTTTAGTTACATAGTCCGCAATCTTTGTATAACCCTTTCTTACCGTATCGGGCAAGTGGGATTTGAACCCACGACCTCTTGGTCCCGAACCAAGCGCGCTACCCCTGCGCTACTGCCCGAAAAATGACGCTCATTTTTTATGGTTGTCCCTACATTGGGGAAACATAGCTTATTTCCTCTGTGTCTGTCAAGCCATATCCAGAATAAACCTCCTTATAAGGACCGGATCTCCCCATGCGGCGGCTATCCTTCTGTACCTTTGGGACTCGTTACTCACACCACACCTGAACCACCCCGGCACAGTGGACGAAGGAGTCGATAGTCCCGGTATCCGATGCCACACTGATCTGGGAGGTGGTCCGGATCACCGATTCCCCTTCGGTAAGAGGTACATGGATAAACACCGAACAAGAGCCAGGCTTATCCATAAGCAATTCCCGCAAGGGGTAGAGGGTCTCTTCCTGCTCTGCGGCGTTTGCATTAAGGCGTATGTGTACTTCATGGAAGGACGGCTTACTTGGGGAGGGAGGGATCGGACCAGACCCTAGGGATTCCTTGGTTGCCGCAGCGGCTTGAAGCTTTTCCAGGTCTAACAGGGAATCCACGAGAAAACTGGGCCGTTCCCGGTTCTTGGAACGGTCCAAGGTACCTTTTAGCGCCACAACCCGATCCACCTGAATCGTATGCTCTCCTTCTTTCCATACTCTCGGGAAAAAGGTTAATTCGATTTCACCGTTATAATCCGTAAGGCTCGCAAAGGCCATAGGCTCCCCTTTTTTCGTGGTATAGAGCTTTATCGCCTTGATGATACCTACCAAGGTATAGGTTCCCTCTGCTGCAGTTTCAAGATGGGCGAGATGGAGGGTAACCTGCTGTTCCCATACCTTTTTATAATCGTCCATGGGATGACCGGAGAAATAAAAGCCCATGAGCTCTTTTTCGCTGTTGAGCTTTTCCATCCGATCCCATTCGGGCAGTTCGGTAAATACAAAATCCGGATACTCCTTTTCACCGGTCTCCTCGAAGAGGCTCACCTGGCCGAATTGCTTGTCGTCCTTTTTTGCTTGGGCATATTCTATGGCCCGCTCCAGGTTCTCCGCCAAGGTGGCGCGATGCATCCCAAAGCAGTCAAACGCGCCCGCTTGGATGAGCAGTTCAATGACCTTCTTGCCGACGGTCTTGATGTTCACCCGGTCAAGGAAATCCATGAAGTCCTTATAGGGCCCGGTTTTCCGGCACCCTACGATTTCTTCAGCAGGCCCGTCTCCCAGACCCTTAATACCCAGGAAACCGTAGACGATCCGGCCCTGGACCACGGTAAAATACCCCTCAGAGCGGTTGATGTCCGGAGGATCGATGAAGATGCCCATTTTTCGGGCTTCATTAATGTAGATGAGCAGCTTATCCGGGTGGCTTATTTCATTGGTGAGGTTCGCGGCCATGAACTCTTCAGGGAAGTTGGCTTTGAGGTAGGCGGTGTGATAGGCCACCACCGAATAGGCTGCAGCATGGCTCTTGTTGAACCCATACCCGGCAAAAGGAATGAGGATCTCAAAGATCCGGTCCGCATCTTGCTCCTTAAAGCCCTTGGCCTTGGCGCCGGCAATGAACTTCTCCTTCTCCTTGACCATCACCTCTTTTTTCTTCTTCCCCATAGCCCGGCGCAGGATATCCGCCTGCCCTAGGGAATAGCCCGCGATACGCTGGGCCACCTGCATGACCTGTTCCTGGTACACAATAACCCCGTAGGTTTCTTTGAGGATATCCTCAAGGCAAGGGTCCGGGTATTCAATGGCCTTGCGCCCCCATTTGGATTCGATGAATTGGGGGATGTAATCCATGGGTCCGGGTCGGTAGAGGGCGTTCAAGGCGATGAGGTCTTCGATCTTGTTGGGCTGAGCCTGTTTGAGGATCTTCTGCATCCCCCCGGATTCAAACTGGAAGATCCCGGAACTTTTTCCTTCCCCCAGCATCTTATAGGTGGCCTCGTCGGTTTCGGAAATGGTGTCCATGCTGAAGGCGGTGTAGTCTCCGCCCCGGCGCCGGACCAGATCCACCGTATTTTTGATGAGATCCAGGGTCTTAAGCCCAAGGAAATCCATCTTCACCAAGCCCTGGTTTTCGATGAGGTCCATGGTGTACTGGCTGGCCACGGCCTTGGTTTTGGGGTCCCAATAGAGGGGCACATAGTCGGTGAGGTCTGTCTTGCCGATGACGATCCCCGCGGCATGGATGCTGCTGTGCCGGTTCTTGCCTTCCAGTTTCTGGGCCACGGCGAACAGTTCCTGGTACTTGGGATCCTGTTCCATTTCCCGGAGTTTCGGTTCCTCTTCCAGGGCCTTTTTCAAGGTCATCTTGGGATCTTCCGGGATGAGCTTGGTAATGCTGTTCGACTCCTCCAGGCTGAAGCCCAAGGCCCGGGCCACATCCTTGAGCACTGCCTTGGCCTTGAGGGTCCCAAAGGTGATGATCTGCCCTACCCGCTCTTGGCCGTATTTCTTCGTCACATAGGCAATGACTTCTTCCCGTCGTTGATTGCAGAAGTCTACGTCAAAGTCCGGCATGGAGATCCGTTCAGGGTTCAGGAAGCGTTCAAAGAGGAGGTTGTATTTCAGGGGATCGATGTCGGTGATTTTGAGGGCGTAGGCCACGATAGAACCGGCGCCGGAACCCCGGCCCGGGCCCACGGGAATATCATGTTCCTTGGCCCAGTTGATAAAGTCCGCTACAATGAGGAAATACCCGGTGAACCCCATTTTGATGATAATATCCAGCTCATACTCCGAGCGTTCCCGGACTTCCTCCACCCTGTGGGGATAGCGGGTTGCCAGGCCCTCCCGGGTGAGGTGCCGGAGGTACTCGTGGGCATCGGGAAACCCCGGGGGGATGTCAAAATCCGGGAGCAAGGGGCCGGGGCTGGGTATTTCGGTCTTACACTGCTCCGCGATCCGTACCGTATTGGTGATGGCTTCAGGGTATTCAGGGAAAAGGGCTGCCATTTCTTCAGCGGTCTTGAAATAGAACTCATCCGTGTCAAAGCGCATCCGCTTTTCATCGCTCTTTTTCTTCTGCGTAGAAATACAAAGGAGGATGTCCTGGGCTTGGGCGTCTTCCCGTTCTAGATAGTGGATATCATTGGTTACGACCAGAGGGATTCCCGTACGCTGGGCGAGAGCAATGATCCCGGGATTCGCCTTCTGTTGTATGGGGAGGCGGTGATCCTGGAGTTCCAGATAAAAGTTCCCCTCCCCCAAAAGGTCCCGGAACCAGAGGGCCCGCTGCTCTGCAGCCCCCTGGTTGCCCTCCAAAAGGAGGCTGGGAATCTCCCCGGCCACGCACGCGGAAAGGCCGATGAGGCCTGTGTGATACTTCATCAACAGTTCTTCATCGATCCGGGGTTTATAATAGAAGCCTTCGGTGTATGAATAGGAGGAGAGTTTTATCAAGGTCTTGTAGCCTTCGGCGTTTTTTGCCAAGAGCACCAGGTGGTAGTACTTGTTGCCGTATTCAGAACCGGATTTTTTGAACCGGGAACCGGGGGCCATGTAAAATTCGCTCCCAATGATAGGATGGATGCCCGCTTTTTCACAGGCATCCCGGAATTTCAGGATCCCGAAGAGGTTGCCGTGGTCGGTAATAGCCAGGTGTTTCATGCCTAAGGATGCAGCCTTAGTCGCCAAGCTTTCTGCGGAAGCCGCGCCGTCCAGCAGGGAAAAGTCGGTATGGACATGGAGGTGCACAAAATCGATCATAGTGTTTTATCATACCGGTAGGCCCGTTTTTGGGCAATATCTTGTTTCCGAAAAGGGGGCTGAAATTTTTTAAAAAAAGCGCGTAAGAGGCTGGACAAAAAAAGCGACATGCGCTATAATATACTACAATACATGATGCATGTTGACCTTATCGTCTGTCATCTTGACAAAGAAACTGGTTGGTTTTTTAGGATAAGGATTTTGATTGGTAGAGGAAAAAGGTAGTAAAGCAGTCGTGAAATATACCGATACTTTTTGTATACTTGGGGGGGCGCCCCCCCGGCCGGGCGGGCGGGGGGTGTTTGTTTTGTGTTTATTTTTTTTGTTTGTTTGGTGTTTTAGAGTGGG
>JAIRLU010000016.1 GCA_031259215.1 Treponema sp.
CTGATTCTAATCGGCTTTACCCGGTACTAACCGGCCAGTCGTTTTCCCAGATCATAACAGGCTTTGAGGGCTTCTTCTGAAGGTTCAAGTTGGGTGATAATCCCCGCTCCATCAACCTGGGCCCCAAGCCCTTGCATCCGTTTAACCCAATCCTCCATCCACTTGCCTTCACCCCAGTCGTAGGACCCGAACAGCCCCAGCGCCTTGCCTCCCACTTCACCGGAACCTAAAGCAGCGATGAAGGGTTCCATCTCGCTTTCTTCCAGGATTTCATCCCCCATAGCCGGGCAGCCGAAGGCTAAGGCATCAGCCCCTTTTACCAGATCCACCGAGGCTTCCCCTACCGGTTTGAGCGTCACCTCGCTCCCTCCTTCACCGGCCCCTTTGGCCACTGATTTCGCCATGGTCTCGGTATTACCGGATCCACTCCAATAGACAATGACTATTTTTTTCATCATCCACTCCTATTAGTTAGTTTTAATACACATAATTAGCTATAGCTAACATATCATATCTATCATTTTTTGGGAAGTCCCCGGAACGACTATTTGCAGGAAACGCTTAGCTTATCAAAGGCCCACTCATATAAAGTAGGCCCCCACCGGCTGAACAGGTCAAACCTCCTTTACGGCTCATCTTGGGCAGGAGCCAATTTGAGGGTAAGCAGCAGGGGAAGATGATCGCTGAGACCGTTGCCGGTACGGGGATTATAGGCATAAGGACGTCCCTGGGTAGTGATAAAGGGTTCCTGGTTTATAACCATACAGGTATCAAAATCCCAGCCTTTACGGTCAAACAAGGGTTCAGTCAGCAAAAAATGGTCGATTGTTTCCCAGCGGCCCTGATAGTAATAGGATCCCTCTTGCAGTTCCCGTCCCCAAGGAGAGTAGAGCACCAGAGCAGCAGCAGGAAAATATGCCGGTTTAGGAGGTTTGTTCCCGCTGAGGATGAGGAAATCTCTGGAGGCTTTCTCCGGGGAAGCACCGTAGATTTCGGCATCTATAGTCAAACCAGTAAGTTCTACGGCTTTGGGGTCATCCGGGAGGAGGGCCGTGATGGCGGTTCCGGCTTCCCGGTACCATTCATCATGGTTTTCATTTAAGTCTCCCATAACAATCACCGGTATATCAGGGCTTTCATGCCGGAGCTCTTGTAGCCTTCTCAGGAGGATCCGAGCCGAAGCTCGTCGGAGGAATTCAGTGTCCACTACCGGTTTTTTATTTCCCTGCTTTGCCTTCCAATGGCAGACAAAAAGGACTAAGGGCTGATTCTGCACGGAGAACCGAACCTCCACTAGTGGCCTTGGGACGGTTTCTCCCTGGTCAGTAATCGAATGGACCCGGGTCTCTTCTAAGGGGAAACGGCTTAACACGCCAATGCCCAAAGATGCACCGGGATTATGGGCAAAATAAAGGTGCGTATAGCCGCAGTTTGCCAAAGGCCCTCCTAACAGATCCTCCAAAACCTGGATATTTTCGATTTCTTCCAGACCAAGAATGTCCGGAGCCTTACCGTCCATACGATCAATAGCCTGAGCTAGGGAATTGAGCCGTGCCCGGTATTTTTCATCGGTCCATCCTGCAGTCTGAAGGTAGGTATCATATTCGATTCCACTTTCATCTCCATCAAAAAGGGCCTGCACATTCCAGGTTACCAGGGTCAAAAGCCCTGGGTTTTCCTGATCCTGCGAACCGGAACCGGTTCCGAGGACCCTACATCCACCCCAAAAAGACAGAATAAGAAACAGCGCCACCCCTTTCAAAAACTGGTATCGGTATAAACCCCGCGAGGCATCCATTTGGTTCATGTTTTTCTATCAAACCTCCTATAGTATTAGGGCTTTATAGAGGACGCTGCTTGTATCAGAACCATGATAGGGCATAGAAAAACGCTGCCATAAAAGTGTGCTGAAGTACCCCTGGGAAGAAACCGTTTCTGCGGAATTAGCCGTACCTTTGCAAATCCAGGGATAATCGGCCTTGTTTTTTCTACCAAGCCTCTATACTATCTTTTTAAGCAGGTACCCTATGAAACAGAAGTGGATCATACGCATTATGACCTCAGAAGATTATGAAAAGGTATATGCCTTATGGAAGCGAAGCTCTGGTATGGGTCTACGCCCTGTGGACGATGCTGAACCAGGAATCCGAAGGTTTCTGGAACGGAATAGCCGTACCTGTTTTGTAGCGGATCATGAGGGGATCTTGGTAGGCGCTATTTTGAGCGGTCATGATGGACGGCGGGCGTATATTTATCATACTGCCGTTGAGGAAGCATACCAGAGACAGGGCCTGGGAAGGGATCTGGTTTCCGCAGTGGAACAGGCCCTTAGGAATGAGGGAATCACCAAGATCGGCCTGGTAGTCTTTAAGCGCAATGAAGGGGGAAACCGCTTCTGGGAAAAACAGGGCTTTTCAGTACGGGATGATTTGGTGTATCGGAATAAGCTGATCACCTAAAAGCCTGCTTCTATTATTAAGGAGTAACTAAGGGGAATGGCATACTAAGGGTCCGCGAAGGAACGCTTATTTTCGCGAATTATTCGGATTAATTCACGTAATTGCGGACTCAAGTCCTGCGGACTTTTTTCTTTGTGTCGAACTCCCGTTAATTGGACTTGTTCGATAACCCGGTTGGTTCTCGAACAACTCTATTATAGCAAGCAGGGGAGAATCCCCATAAGGATTGCATGATGCTGTATTATCCAGAGGCGCTCATTGATCAATGGATCATGGACGATGTGAATCAAGGGGATCTCACCACGCGGATTTTAGGTATTGGCCGTAAAGAAGGAACCATCACCTTTTTTCTGAAGCATCCCGGACGGGTAAGTGGAGTCGAAGCTGCGGAAAAAGTGCTGCGCCGTTTAGGGCTTGAGATTACGGGAACGACCTTGGACGGCACTGATGGCGCTGCCCAGAGCGTACTTATTGGGGCTGCCGGGAAAGCTGATGCCCTGCATCAGGCGTGGAAGGTGGTGCAAAATATCCTTGAGTGGTCTTGCGGGGTGGCTGAATATACGGCTCAAATGGTATATGCGGTAAAACAGGTTAATCCTGCCATTCAGGTTGCCGCGACGCGGAAAAATATTCCGGGGACCAAACTCCTGGCGCTCGCCGCGATCTTGAACGGCGGTGGTATCATACACCGCGGAGGGACTGCGGAAAGTATCTTGCTTTTTGCCAATCACCGGCATTTTCTGGATTTTGCCGGGACCGCTGAAGACTGGAAGCGGGTGATTAAACGCCTCAGAACAGAAGCGCCGGAGAAAAAGATCATCGTGGAAGCGGATACGTACCGCCAAGCCCTTGCGATCCTAGACGCAGAACCTGATAGTATCCAGCTTGATAAATGTAGCCCTGAAGTGGTAGCACAGGTGGTTGAGGCCCGGGACCGGTGTTCTCGTACCTGTATGATCTCCGCTGCAGGAGGACTTACGAAAGACAATGCCTCGGTCTATGCTGCGGCAGGGGCGCAACTCATCGTGTCATCTGCGCCTTATTACGCTGGCCCGGTAGATGTAAGGGTACTACTCAAGCCTTAAAAGGTAAAACCGAGGGGAGGCGAAAGACCCTCCATCCCCTTGAAAATTTTCTATGGGTTTATGCAGAAAGTCCCTTCGTAGATTTTGAAACCACTCCCATGACCTGATAGATAGTCGAAGGGGTATCGCTTTTCATAAAGTGTTCCCGCTCTGCTTCAGGCAGGTATTCCGCCAAGCGGGTGAGATATTTCAGCAGTTCCCCTATATCCGATAGGGGAACTGCTCCATCCCAGGCAGGTTCAATTACCGGAACTTCAGGTTTTTCTTCATTTTTTTTCAGCCTTTGGCGTGCGGCTTCCTGCTCTGCCAAAACTTGCTTTATCGTCTCCCGAATCTCCGGGTTACGGGGATTAAACTTGAGGTTAGCACTTAAGAGCTCCAGCGCATTCGCATACCGCCCCTGTTTGCCGAGGATCATTCCCAGCTTGTTCGCCGGTTTATACCAGTCCGGTCTGCACCGCAGCGCCTCCTGGTATTCAGCGCGGGCATACTCAAGCCGCCCCTGAGCGGTTAATATCCTCCCGTAGTTGTAGTGCAGCACCGCATTATCCGGATCCAGGGCCAAACCTCGACGGAATAGAATACCGCTCTGGGCATATTTCCGTAAAGCTCCATAGATAAGTCCCAGGCCATGGTAGGCCGGTACATACTGAGGATTCATGGTAAGCATCGTGGTAAAGGCTTCTACTGCTTGCCGGAGCTTCCCTGCACGGAGGGAAGCCTGAGCCGTAGTAGTGAGGGCCTTGATCGTCTGCCGACACCTTGCCTTATCACGCTGGGCTATACCTGCTTCGGCGATCCCGGACGCTACCCCCTGGATAGCGCTATCCCTTGTACTTATCATTCAAGCATCCTTAAGGGCCGCACTGCAATTTCCCGGGAAAAAGCACCGATATGAGCAGATTCCACGTGATCATAGGCGGCTACGGCAAAATAGTACAGCGTACCATTTTTGAGACCATCAATACGTATGGACGTACGGTTTCCCACATTAATGGGGGAAGACCCAAGGAGCGCCCCTTCCCCGAAGTAATTTCCCTGGGAAGTACCATAGTACACCACATAACCTGCTAAATCTGCATCATTACTCGGCCTCCATGAGAGCTCCACTGCTCCGTCTCCTGCAATGGCGGTTAGCCTTGAGGGCGGAGGCGGAGGTTCATCAGGCTGGTAGTGTATCCGAATTTCATCCAGGTAGGGACTGGTTTCACCATCTCCACTTGGATAAAACACCGCGGCGATCTGTACAAATCTCCCTCGGATTCCAGACAGGGAAGTCCCGGGAACTAACAGCTGCCAGTCGGATCCGGCGGAAACTTCCCCGGCAGCGGTTTCGGTCCAACGATACGGAGAGTCGGCAGCACGGATAAAAAATTGGAGAGCCGACTCATCGGAAAAACGAAATCCCCCCTGTTCCACATGTTCATTCTGAATCATACCTCCTAAGTTAGAGGTTCGCCCGCCGGAGGCTTCCACCATGAGGACGCTCGTATTGATTCCCCCCAGATCTATGGGCCGGGTTTCCACGCGCCCCCCCTGAGTAGGGTATTTATGGATTGCCGGATTCGTGATGAAGCGGCTGTAGAGCTGCAATTCGTCCAGCATCCCTATAAAGCTTTCCCCTAGGGCGAGGGTCCCTTCTTGACCTATACGGGGATAATAGACCTGCCCCCCTTCTCTGCCTCCAGCAGTAACATAGGTAATTGCTTCGAGATACCCGTTGACGAGGTATTCCAGAAGTCCCGTATCTGCATCAAAGCGAATGAGGTGATGGCTCCAGGTTTTCGGAATCAGGGGCTTGGAACCTTCCAGGGAAATGCTTATCCGCCCTGTAGGGGCATTCAGGTAAAAAAAATCCAGAAAAGTCCATTGAAGCCGGTTTTTAGAAGCAGTACACTGGATTCGCTGCACGGTAGCATCCCCTGGGCGCTCCTGTTTAGAGGCTATCCAGGATAGGATCTGCTCCCCATTTTCAAGGTTCATAGGAAAGAGCCAAAATTGGATGGTAAAATCCCGAATGATCTGCCCTGGAGCAAGTAAGGCCCCTGGCTGGGGGGTAATGACCAAGGGGGCTTCTGCATTGACGTTCTGAAGCCGGTTTCCTGAAAAAAGGGCCGCCCCCATCCCAATCCGGGCAAAACGCCGGTCTGCGGTGTAAAGTCCTTCCGAAGTCTTTACTCGGTAATGACCCATCCGGTCAGCAAAACGCCCGGGATCTGCTGCATCAAAGGACAGGTCCATATCCAGGGAAGCCTCAGTATCCGAACGCAAAGCTGAAGAAAGAATCAATACCGGATAGGGTCGTATGGAGGATATTTCCGTGATGCCCCTACGGTTCTCTACCATATTCCAGCTTGCCCTGCCGCCGATGACTAAGGTCTTTTCCCCGGCCCCGTAGAGGTGAGAGGAAACCAGCACCAGGGTATACAAGACCAACCGGATCGAGCATCGTGATAGTATGGTTTTTATCCCTAAGTTCTTTATATTCATAGTTGGTTTCACCGATAATTATACCAGATGCTTTATATTTTTCTTATTTCCCTTTATAGTATAATCAATCTTGCGTATAGTATATCATGAAAACCCATATACCTTTAAGAAAAATAAGAAAAAAGAAAAACCCTGATAGAAAAAAATCAATACCCCTTCTCTTATGTATCGGTAGAAAGAGCCATGAATTCAGCAGGGTTTAAGGAGGATTCAAAAAATTATGCTGCTCTTAAAGCCCTAGCTCATGAGGCGCCCCGCAAGCCCGGGGTATACCTCTGGCGGGATGAGGAGAACCGTATCATGTACGTGGGTAAAGCCCGGGTATTGCGGAACCGACTCAAGTCCTATTTTTCAGGTGCCCAGGATCTTAAGACCAAGGCCCTCGTACACCATGCCCGAAGCATCGAGACCATTATCGTGGCCAATGAATACGAGGCGCTGCTCCTGGAAAACACCCTCATCAAACAGCACACCCCTAAATACAACATCAACCTCAAAGACGGTAAGACCTATCCGGTGATTCGGATCACCGGAGAGGCCTTTCCCCGGGTGTTCAAGACCCGGCATATTATTGAAGATACCTCCCAGTACTTCGGCCCCTTTCCCCAGATCCATGCAGTGGATACCCTCTTGGCCTGTATCGACCGGCTGTTTCCCCTGCGGAAGTGCCGGGTCTTTCGGAAACGGGAAAACCCCTGCATGTATTACCATATTGACCGCTGCCTGGCCCCTTGCTGCGGTAAAATCAGCCCGGAAGCCTACCGGGTCCATGTCATACGGGTCCAGCACTTGCTTTCCGATGAGCTGTCCATCGAATCCCTCATCATGGACCTGAGTGTCCAGATGCATGCGGAGGCTGCCGCGCTGCGCTTTGAACGGGCGGTTCAGTTTCGGGATACGATTAAGGCCCTGGAAGAACTAACCGGCCAGCACACTGCCTTGGTAACCTTGGATCCTGAAGGCAGGGATTACATTGCCTGGGCCAGCGAGGGAATTTTGAGTACCTTTACGGTCTTTTCCCTGCGAGGGGGTAAGATGATTGGCCGAGAGCTTTTCCGTACCCACTCCGCGGCAGGTGGAGCGGAATCCTTGGAAACCTTTGTCGCGGCCTATTATACCCAGGACCGTCCCCCTCCGCCCCATATCTACCTGAGTCCCTGGACCGAAACGGCCCAGACTGAACTCGAAGCAGATCCCCCTTTCCCGAGTCTCTGCCGCTGGTTTGTCGAGCAATTTGGGTATACCCCTGCAATTGTATCCCTAGAGGAACAGCCATCCCAGGCAGGATCTGCACCGGATCGCCGCCACTGGGCGGTACTGGCTATGGCCCGGCAAAATGCCCAGGAAGACCTCAGGCGCAGGCTTAAAGAGCGGGGAGCGGGACCTGCTCTGGACGAACTGGTTCAGGTTCTGGGACTTACCAGGAGACCGGAACGGATCGAAGGCTTTGACATTGCCCAGCTCAATGGTAAACACCCGGTAGCATCGCTTATTTCTTTTAAGCATGGGAGGCCGGACCGGAAGAACTACCGGTACTTTAAGCTGCGTACCGTGGTGGGGGTGGTGGATGACTTTGCGGCTATGCGGGAAGCAGTGCAACGCCGTTATAGCCGGCTGCTTCGGGAAGGAAAGGAACTGCCGGATCTGGTGCTCATTGACGGGGGTATTGGGCAGGTGAACGCTGCCCAGGGAGTGCTTGATGCCTTGGGGATAGATTGCGATGTAGTGGGCCTGGCCAAGCGGGATGAGGAACTCTGGCTCCCCCATAGTACTGCGGGGATCCGCCTTTCCAAACGCTCCGAAGCCCTCAAGGTGCTGCAATTCCTGCGGGATGAAACCCACCGTTTTGCCACCTCCTTTAACCAGCGGCTCCGTTCAGAAGACCTCTTCTTCCCCATCCTTGAATCAGTAGAAGGGATTGGGCCCAAACGAGCAGGGCGTATCATGAAAACCTACGGCCATATAGGGGCCATAGCTGCTGCAGATCCGTCCAGCATGGCCAAAGCGTGTAAAATCAGTGAAACCCTGGCGCAAACGGTCCGGGCAGTGGCAGCCATCGCCCTGGAAGACCAGCACGCTGCCCAAGAACGCCTGCACCCCCAAGGAGGCAACCCGCCGTAAGGGAATGCCCCTCCCTTGGTTCTAAACTTGACCCATATTTGTATTTATTGCCTGTTTTAGGAAAGACTTTTCCCCAAGGAGTTTGCTCTTGGAGACGAACAGGGGAACCGCTACAGAACACGGGCGAATAGGCGCTCCTTATCCGGGTGTCGGCACAAGGGGAAGCGGGAACAGGAGTAGAAAAGCGGTTTCGGTCTCCGCTTCCCTATAAGGGGGTCTGACCCTCATGTCCCTATCCTCCCCCGCAA
>JAIRLU010000023.1 GCA_031259215.1 Treponema sp.
CCGCCCGGGGTATTCGGTACTGGATAAATCGAAAATCAAGGCCGCCTTGGGTATGGACATCCCCGATTGGAAGTCCAGCCTGCACTCCTTCTTAGCCCGCCAGCGGGCTTAATGCCCCTATAGGGCCGTGGTGATAAGGGGTCGAGGCGCCCCTTGCCTCAAGCCCTTGCCGCTTTGGCGGCCACATCCACAATAGAGGTGAGCACGTTCCGCCAGTAGCAGGAACGAAGGAATGTGCGCCCTTATCCCTTACCACACGGCCCCCGCTACGCCCACCGCAGGTGCGAAGGGACGTGCGCCCTTATCCCTTACCACACGGCCCCTGCTACGCCCACCGCAGGTGCGAAGGGGCGTGCGCCCTTATCCCTTACCACACGGTCCCTGCTACGCTCACCGCAGGTGCGAAGGGACGTGCACCTTTATACCTTACTACACGGCCCCCTGCTACGCTCACCGCAGGTGCCCGCCGCAGGTGAGGCGTTGAGTTATAATCTTTTTTGTAGTATAGTAAAGACTTATGAGTGTAACTCCCTTAATTCGTAACTTTTGTATCATTGCCCACATTGATCATGGTAAATCAACCTTGGCGGATCGGCTCATTCAGAAGGGCCGCCTTGTAGAAGATCGGGATTTCCAGGATCAGATTCTCGATACTATGGATATCGAACGGGAACGGGGGATAACTATCAAGAGTCAGGCAGTTACCATTCCCTATACTGCCAAGGATGGCCAAGCATACGAGCTTAACCTGGTGGACACCCCGGGGCATGTGGATTTTACCTACGAGGTTTCCCGGGCCATCAATTCCTGCGAGGGGGCCTTGCTTTTGGTAGACGCTACTCAGGGGGTGCAGGCCCAAACCCTGTCTAACCTGTACCTTGCCTTGGAGCATAATCTGGAGATTGTTCCGGTGATCAATAAGATCGATATGGCTGCTGCGGATATTCCCGGAGTCAAACAACAGATCGAGAAAGACCTGGGGCTGGATGCTTCTGGGGTCCTTCTGGTTTCAGCCCGGCAGGGAACTGGGGTGGATGATCTGTTTGAAGCCATCATCAAGCGGATTCCCCCGCCTCGGGGCAGTTCAGAAGCGCCGCTCCGAGCTCTCATTTTTGACTGCCACTACGACCCATATCGAGGGGTGATAGTGCATATCCGCATCTTTGATGGCCGGATACGGCGGGGCATGAAGATCCGGTTTATGTCCAAAGGCGCAGAATATGAGGTCGAGACCTTGGGGGTCTTCAAACTGGCTCTGGTGGAGGGTACGGAACTTACCGCGGGCAGCGTGGGGTATATCATTGCCGGGATCAAAACCGTAGGGGACGTGCGGGTGGGAGATACCCTTACTGCCGCGGAACACCCTTGTACGGCTCCGCTGCCGGGTTTTCGGGAAGTGAAGCCGGTGGTATTTTCTTCTATATATCCCCTCGATTCCAATGACTACGAGGAACTGAAAGTAAGCCTTGAAAAGCTCAAGCTCAATGATGCATCCCTGGTGTATGAAAAGGACGCTTCCGCTGCGTTGGGCTTTGGCTTCCGCTGCGGTTTTTTGGGCCTCCTGCACTTGGAAGTGATCCAGGAACGGCTGGAGCGGGAATTTGGCCAGTCGGTGATTTTTACCGCGCCGTCGGTGCAGTACCGGGTGTATCTTCGCACGGGAGAAACGGTCTTTGTGGATAACCCCATGGAGTACCCTGAGGAGGGCCTCATTGAAGCGGTGGAGGAACCCTATATCCGGGCCTCCATCATCACCCCGGGGACGTTTTTGGGGAACATTATGACCTTGTGTATGGAGAAGCGGGGGGTTCAGACCAACATGACCTATCTGGATGAAAAGCGGGTAGAACTCATCTACGATATGCCCCTTTCAGAGGTCCTCTTTGATTTTTACGACCGGCTGAAAAGTATCAGCCGGGGCTACGCGTCCTTTGATTACGACATTACCAATTACAAGCCTACGGCCCTGGTTAAACTGGATATTCTCCTCAACGGCAAGGCAGTGGACGCCCTCTCTCAATTGGTGTTTCGGGACCGGGCTTATGAGCGGGCCCGGCTGGTATGCGAGCGCCTACGGGACGAGATACCCCGGCAGCAGTTCAAAATCCCCATTCAAGGGGCTATGGGGAGCCAAATCATTGCTCGAGAGACGGTCAATGCCTTGCGTAAGGATGTGTTGGCCAAGTGTTACGGCGGGGACATCACGCGTAAGCGTAAACTTTTGGAAAAGCAGAAAGAGGGAAAGAAGCGTATGAAGCTGGTGGGGGATGTGGAATTGCCCCAGAGTGCGTTCCTTGCGGTCCTGAAAACCAAAGAATCCTGATACCTTCTGGATGAAAGCAGGCGGCCCTTGCCTCTATGGTCTACTCGGTACTGGATCTGCTGATAGTACCAAGGGAGGGCTTGTCCTTGTCCTACCGCACCTTTTCAGGAAGGGAAAGGAGGGTAATTTTTTTTCTAATTTTTTCTAAAAATAGTTAAAAACTGCTTTGAAGTACTTGTATTTTTTTTCTGAATTATGGTAATTTATCTCCATTAAGTAATCCGGTTACTTGTGGATCCCTATCCAGTTATACTCTATAAGTAACGGCTTTTGCTCTGCTTTTTTAGAAGCAGCCATCAGAACACAAGGGAGAAATAAACCCATGGCCCTTTCAGACAAAACCTTTCTTCATGCCTTTCAAAAACAAGCAGCCCGTACACCCCAGCGGATTGCCCTCTCCGATGCAACGAAGGTTACCATTACCTACGGTCAGGCTCAGAAGTATGCCAATTATGTGTCCCAAAAAGTAACCGAAGCCGGGGTTGGCCGGGGTGATATAGTCGCTCTGTACTTGGGACGGACCGCTTTCTTCCCGGTTGCCGCTATCGGTGTATTTCAGGCCGGGGCCGCGTATATGCCTATTGATCCCCGGTATCCTGACAGCCGGATTGAGTTTATGCTGGAAGACTCTGAAGCAAAGGTGCTCATTACCTCCCGGGACTTGGCGTCTCATACCGCTGCGTATACCGGTACGGTTTTATACGCCGAGGATCTATGGGTAGAACAGGAAGCGACTCCCGAACCGATTATTGACGGCAATGATATGGATTACATCATCTACACCTCAGGAACGACCGGTAAGCCCAAGGGAGCTATGAATGTTCACCGGGGCCTCATAAACTTAGTAGAGTCTTATGCGGGGGAACTGAATTTCAGTGAGGAGGATGTTTCCGGAGTTTATTCAAGCTTTGGGTTTGATGCATCGGTGGCGCAGATTTTCCCGTTTTTAGGAAAGGGAGCGGGGGTGGATATTATACCGAGTGAAGTAATGCTGGATATGGGGATGCTCAGTAAGTATACCATTGAGCATGGGATAACGACCATGCAGTTACCTGCATCTATTATTAAGTTTTTTGATCGAGTTTGTGAGAATAGGGCGTTGAAATCGGTGGTTGGGATGGGGGATCGGCTTACCTATGGTCCCAGTGATCATTTCAAGATATACAACATGTACGGGCCGAGCGAAGCGAGCGTGTTTGTAACCAGTTTTCTGGTGGATAAAGCATATACAAACTACCCCATTGGAAAATTCTTCAAAAACAACTGTGGGTATATAGTGGATGAACAGATGAACTTGCTACCGGATGGGGAGGCAGGGGAATTGTGCCTTACAGGTAATCATATAGGGAGAGGCTATTTAAAGCGGCCTGAACTGACCGGGGAAAAGTTTGTAAAAAATCCTTTTAGCAGTGATTCTGAGTATGAGACGATGTACCGGACCGGGGATTTGTGCCGGGTATTACCGGATGGGAACTATGAGTTTTTGGGGCGGATAGATACGCAGGTTAAGATCCGGGGATTCCGGGTAGAGTTGGGCGAGATAGAGATGACCATGAGGAAATATGAAGGGGTCAAAGAAGCGATTTGCGGAGCCTTTGAAGATACGGGGAGGGGAGGGAAATACCTTGTTGGGTATTATACAGGGGATGAAGGTTTGGATGGGGGGGTGTTGAAGGAGTATCTATCTGAGACGTTGCCTTTTTACATGATTCCTTCGGCCTTTGTACAATTAGATGGCATACCCCTTAATGCGAATGGGAAATATGACCGGAATGCATTGATTGAACCTGCCCGTGGGGGGGGGGGGGGGGGTATACTCCCATGCAGAAACCCCGGAAGAACAGGTATTGGCGGAATGTTTATGGGAGATATTCCCTGCCGGGCAGCTTGATTTTGAGCAGACTTTCAGTGAAGCTGGGGGAGATTCCCTTGGGGCTATCCAGTTA
>JAIRLU010000030.1 GCA_031259215.1 Treponema sp.
TATCATGAAATGGCTGAAACAGGTGTTTGCCCAGCGGTACAACCGTGCCCAGGCACGGGAAGGGCATATCTGGGGAGACCGGTATGGGTCGCGGATACTTGAAGGGGAACCGCCTGAAGTGAAGTTTGCGGGGGAGGATAGGGACATAAGGGTCAGACCCTCTTATGGGGAAGCGGAGGCCCAAACTGCTTTTCTACTCCTGTTCCCGCTTCCCTTTGTCCCGGCACCCGGATAAGGGGCGCCAATTTACCCTGTGTTCCGTAGCGATCCCTCTGTTCGTCCCCAGGGGAACAAATCCCCCACACCCCCAGTGTTCCGCAGCAAGCTGCGGGGTATTAAATCAAAAAGGGCTACGCCCTAATAACGCTCAGCTAGTAGCAGGAACGAAGGGATGTGTGCCCATATCTCTAACCACGCAGCCCCCCACTACGCCCGCCGCAGGCCCCCCAGGGGGCATAATGCCCGTAGAGAGCCGTGGTGATAAGCCATCAAGGCGCCCCTTGCTTCAAGTCCCCTAGGGTTTGGGATAAACCTTCCAGAGGTTTGGGGATCTAGTACGCTGAGCAGTCGAGGGGTCTCACACCCGTATAGCTAATAACGCTCAGCTAGTAGCAGGAACGAAGGGACCTGCGCCCATATCCCTAACCACGCAGCCCCCCGCTACGCCCACCGCAGGTGGAAAAAATACACTGGTTAGGGTATCATACAGACCGTATGAAAACTTGGGGTTTGCTATGTTTGGGGTTACTCCTCACGACGTTGGTCTATGGCAAAGGCGCTGAAGACAAGGGGAGTCAACCCTCTTCAGTCAAGGAAGCGGTACCGGCCCCATCAGAAAATACCCGAAACCTCCCCGCCAAAAATACCCCTCCGGTTCCTGAGGCTTCAGCGCAGGAACCAGCTCAGGAAGCCTATACCTTAAAACCGGTTCCGGAACACCTGGTATGGGTTGAAGGGGGGGGCTTTCCCATGGGCTATGCTTCAGGGGAGGAAGATGAAAAACCGATCCATGAGGTACGGATCCGGAGTTTTTTGATGGGAAAGACCGAGGTAACCCAAAAAGAATATGAGGCCCTTATGCGGGACAATCCCAGCCGTTTCAAAGGGGAGGCCCTGCCGGTAGAACAGGTAACCTGGTATGATGCGGTGGAGTATTGTAATAAATTAAGCCAAAAGGAGGGATTAAGCCCGGTGTACTCCTGGAAGGAGGGCCAGATCAGCGCGGATCCTGCGGCTAACGGATACCGTTTGCCTACCGAGGCGGAATGGGAATATGCGGCCCGGGAGAGAAAACTGGATACCCCGAGGGGTGTCTATCCTGAAGGAGAGGACCTCGATTCCCTTGCCTGGTATACTGAAAACAGCGATAATAAAACTCATGAGGTAGCATTGAAAGTTCCCAATAGCCTTGGTTTGTATGATATGGCCGGCAATGTATGGGAGTGGTGCTGGGATTGGTATGGGGGATATGAAACCGAGGCCGCGGCGCTTTTCCCGGATCCGGTTCGGGTAACCCGAGGGGGCAGTTGGAACAGTAAGGCTCAGTGCCTACGTTCAACCTATCGGCAGGGAGGAGATCCCTCCAAAGGATATAGTGACCTTGGTTTCCGAGTCCTCCGTTCTGCCTTTTAGCATCCCCCTTCACCATAGATTGACAAGTTCCCCTGAGGCGTCTAAGGTTCCTTTATGTGCCTATCCGTGAAAGCATGGATACTGATAAGTACCCTTGTGAGCCTTTTGGCAGGGGCCTGTACGCAGGAACCCTTCCCTTCTATCAGCCGGGAAAATCTTTTCACCTTGGAAATTGGACGCATGGAAGATCAAATAGCCCTGTATAACCTGGAGGGCGATCAGGGCATCCGGAGGACCGAGTTTGCCATGCGGGGGGGCCTTTTTTATATTTCCGATGGTAATGGGGCAAAGATCGTCCGGTATAATTCCTATGGGGATCTGTTGTTTATGATTTACAATGACCAAACCAATCCCCTCCCCCTAACCTTGCTGCCCTGGAAAGAAGGTGAAATTGTAACCCGCTGGGCCGTTACTTATCCCCTCCAGACTCCAGGAAAAATCACCGTGGATTCCCGGAAACATCTGTATGTGGAAGACCAGCTTCCCGATGAAGGGTACCGGTTTGATCCTGATTCAAAGGCCATCCTCAATAAGGTGATCCTGCATTTTGACGAATATGGCCGCTTTGTGCGGTATCTGGGCCAGGAGGGTATTGGCGGCAGCCCCTTCCCGAAAATCGAAGGCCTGTACACCTCGGTCCAAGACGAACTGGCAGTAGTATGCCGCCTTCCAACCGGCTGGAATATCTATTGGTTCGACGCGGATGGGATGTCCCGTTATGTGGTTAAACTACAAAACACCGCGCTCCCCATTCCGCCGGAGCGGGATATGGTCTTCGCTTCTTTGGATGCTATTGCGGTAGCGCCGGATGAGCGAAAGTTGTACCTGAAGATGGATTATTACCGGGATACCTACGATGAATCTACCAACACCCGATCCGGTAGTGAGCCAGATAGCTCGGTGATTTGGGTTATGCAGGTGGAAGATGGTTCCTACGAGGGAACTATTGAAGTTCCCTTTTTTGAATCCACCCTAACCGAAAGCGGCCGTAAGACCCCGGTAAAGCTGTTTTATTCGCTGTTGGGGGTCATCCGAAAGGAACGGGTATTCTTGTCCGTTCCCGTGGAGGCCGGGTATGCTATCTTGATTCTAGCCGTTGGGTCTGCAACTGACGGCGAACAACACCGGGGATTTATTCAGGTAGATCCCGATGAATTACAGTTCAACGCCTTTGATCTGGCCGAGGACGGGATCCTTTCAGGCCTCTTAGTGGATAACTGGGACATAAAGCTTGTCTGGTGGCGAACCGATAAATTGATAGGAGATACTCCTTTATGATGATACCACCCCGCAGACCCCCCCTGGCCCGTCCGGTAAAACTGGTTACGGCGAAAACTGCCCAAGCCCTTGATGCAGAGGCTTCTTCCTCTTGGGGACTTAATCCCTTTGCGCTGGTAGAGGCGGCAGGCCGGGGTTGTGCTGCGGCTTTGTTCCAATCTTATCCTGCCTTTTTTCAGGGTCCTTCCCCGCGTATGCTTGTTCTAGCAGGTTCCGGTAATAACGCCGCGGATGCGATGGTCATGCTCAGAACGCTGCTTATGAACGGCTTAGAAGGAGCATCTTTGCAGACCGTGGTGCTCAATCGCCTCCCTGGTGAGGAGGAACGCAGTCCCCATGCGGAGGCGCTTCGTTCCCTCAGTAAACTGGGGGTTTCGATTCTTACCTGGAAGCAGCTCCAGGATCCCCAGCAATTCCTCGGTCAACGGGATATCATCATCGACGGTATTGCGGGAACCGGGCTTACCGGGCCGCTTAGGGGAACTGCTGCAGTTATGGTACAGACCGTCAATGCCCTCACTCATGCGGATTATGATAGCTCAAGGCCCCCCCAGCGGCCTTGGGTGGTTTCTATAGACCTGCCCTCAGGGAATTTCGATCTCTGGGAGCAGCCCATGCTCATCCTCAAAGCGGATCTCACCCTTGCCATAGAACCGGTTAAGGCGGTCCTCTATAATCCTCCTGCCCGGCCTTATGGGGGAACCCTCTTGCCCGTAGGGGGGATCTTTCCTCCGGCCCTTATCAATACCTTGGAAGGAGAGGAACTCTTCAGTTGGGATCAGGCGCAGCATCGGATTCCTCCCATTAAACCGGATGCCTATAAACACCAGCGAGGGGTGGTGGAAATCCATGCCGGTTCACCGGGGAGTACCGGAGCTGCCCGGATTGCCGCGGTAGGGGCTCAAGCAGCGGGAGCAGGATTGGTTAGGCTCATAGTCGATACCTCCATCTATCCCATCCTGGCCGCTTCTGCCGGAGGGGTCATGGTGGTTCCTGCAGGGGCCGAAGACAGTGTGGTTTATACCCCTGGCAAGGAAACGCGGTTTTATCCTGATGCCCTGCTCCTCGGTCCTGGTTGGGGGAAAACACCGGATCGAGCCATGTTATTCCATCGCGCTTTGGTTCGAGAATGGGAAGGGATCCCCCTCATCTTAGATGCAGAGGCCATCTCCCTCGCTAAGGATGGGGTTTTCCACGGAAACGCCATCCTCACCCCGCATCCCGGCGAATGTGCTGCCTTGGCAGGAGTGTCCACAGAAACGGTTCTGGCCCATCCGGCTCCCTTGCTCAGAAAACTAGCTCAAGAAAAACAGGCGGTGATTCTCTTCAAGGGACATGTGCTGTTCGTCGCCTGCCAAGACGGACGACTGGGAGTGGTGGACGGTATGGTTCCGGTTTTAGCTACTGGAGGTGCGGGAGACCTGCTTGCAGGGTTTTGTGCAGCCATCGCTGCCCGGATGAAACGGAACTCCTGTTTTGACGGGTATACCTGTGCCCTGGCAGCAGCGACGCTGCTCATTGAAACCGGTCGATCCCTAGGGAACCGGTTTATGGATCCTTTAGGATTGGCGGAAAAGGCCGCAGCCATTGCCGGCGCGGCTTGGTTATCTTCGTTGTGCGGCTTTGCATGAAGTCCGTGTAGGGTTTAGGAGTTAATTTTATGGAAGACAAGCCATTCCCGGAACCCCCCAAACATCTGGACAGGGATGTGGTTTTTTATTATTCCCGAGCACACCGGCTCGAACGGGCTTCTCCGGCAGTCCGGGAAATGAACCGGGATGTGTCCAAGACCGGTCCCTCCCTATTCGGTTCCCTTACCTCCAACCGGGCTTATACCATGTTGTTCATATCCATCATCGTATGCGCTGGGTTCGGGATGATCTTTTCAAAGGTGAGTTCTGAGCAAAAATCCCCTTCATCAAGAATCCAGCAGATGCGTTTAGGGGGTAATACCCTCAAGGTTTCAGCCCAGAGCTTTCAGGGGACCACCTATCTGAGGATTACCAAGACCGCTCCTGATACAGGGGTATATACCGGAGCCGTTGATATGGCCATCACCCCCCTGGATCTTCCCTCTTCCGGGACTGACCTTACGGAGTCTCCACCGGTGATAAGGCATCGGATTTTTTTCAACGCCGACGTGGAAGAAGTCTATGGCCTTTCCCTGCCCTTTGAAGCGCCTGAGATCGTGATGCTCATGCAGACTGAACAGGATGAACCGATACGTATCCACGTAAAACCCGAATAAACAACAGAAAAAGCAAAAAATCCATAGGTGGATGCTCGAAATGTACCGATGATAAGGGTAAGGGGATATGAATAAACATATTAATTTTGAAGATAATATTTTTCTTATTAATATCAGGCTCAGGATGGTCCAAGACATGCTCGTCCTTGAACCGGACCCGGAATTATTTCTGAAAAAAACCATGGAAGATATTGATTTTATCGATGATATTCTAGGGCTGCTTTTGGATGGGCTCTTGGAAAATCCGCATCTGATAGAACGGAACGAACAGTTAGTTAATTTATACGCTATAGAATGTCAATTTTCACAGCTTTTAACCCTGTTTTTGACCGGTTCCGGGAATATTTCAGTCCTCCGATTTCCCGTACTGCGAGAAAAAATCACCTTCTTACAAGCCCAAAGTATGACCCGAAAAAAGCTCATGGATGATTTCCGAAATAAAACCGACCAGTCGATCATGGAACCTTTGGTCAGCAGCGATGAACTCAGTGCCCTCTTAAAAGAGTAATGACCTATGCGTATTTCCGGTGGTTCTCTGCGGGGACGGCAGGTGCAGGTTCCTCAGGGGATCATCCGTCCTGCCATGGATCGGATGCGGGAGTCGGTATTTGCCAAACTGGGGGATTTGGAGCAATGTGCTTTTCTTGATATGTTTTCCGGGTCTGGTATTATCGCCTTGGAAGCTGCTTCTCGAGGAGCAAACCCTATTGAAGCAGTGGAAAAGGACCCCTTGAAATGGAAAAGTTTGATCAAAAATGTGGCCATTGCTCCGGTCAGGATCCAGTGCCGGTTCATGGCCGCGGAACACTACATCCGCCGGGCTCGCAGGAGCTTTGGGGTTATTTTTTGCGATCCCCCTTTTGCCTACCGGTTTAAAGGGGAATTGGTTAGGGCAATCGCCGCTTCCCCGCTGATACAGACAGGCTCCCGGCTCCTGGTGCACCGTCCCCAAGAAGACCCCTATTTGGCGGACCTGGGTGCAGCCTTCTCTGTCGAAAAGGTACTGCTTGAGGAGTCAAAACGATATGGCCGTTCAGTGGTGGATTTCTTTGTATGGCTCTAAGCCGGAGGATGCCTGCCCCCAAGCATATTGAGTATATTTAGAGAAAGAATCAAATAAAACCTATTGTAATTTTACCGATATTATTTAATAATAATACTATAATACTGATAGTCTAGGCCAGAATGGATTATAAAAAATTTTTTGATAAATTTGATGATCAGAATATATTTATAAAAACTACTCAAACATCCAAGATTGACAGGGCCCAAAAAGCAGCGCTTAATCGTAAAGGAAATATGCTGTATAATGCAGGAGATATAGAAGGGGCTAAGAAGATATTTCTAACCACCGGTTATTCCGATGGACTTTCACGGATCGGAGATTATTATAAATCCCAAGAGCGGTATGTGGATGCCCTTCGTATGTATTGGATTGCGCCGGATCATACTAAATTTGAATCAATTGCTATGCAGTTCTCCGTTTTAATAAAAAATTTAATACATGAAGAAGGGGATCCTCCCAATGAGTGATGAAACAAAGCAAAAAAGCTACCCTATACAGGGCGTTGGATTGTTCCAGAGGAAGGGCAATGGTGGAGAGGTGGGGCTTGAGGGAACCGGTGCTTCTATAGGCGTTGCGGGAATCGATGAACAGGATCTGGGAGAGATTTCAGAATTATCTAAAAGAGGGTATCAATCATTAAAAGAAGATAGAATTCTGGAAGCTATAGCGTGTTTTAATAAGATCCTGGTAATGGATGATAATAATAACTATGCCCTGGTAGGTATGGGGGATGCTGCCCGTAAACGAGGTACCTTTAAAGAAGCGATTACTTTTTATCAGCGCTGTTTGATCCAGCATCCGGGAAATAACTACGCCCTTTTTGGCCTGGCGGATTGTTATAAGGCCCTCAGCCAATACCACAAGGCCATAGAAATCTGGGAACAGTACCTGCATCACGATGATAAGAACATCACCGTGCTTACCCGGGTTGCCGATGCGTACCGCAAGGTCCGGGACTTTAAACATTCCAAGGCAGTGTACCTGCGGGTTTTGGAAATGGAAGAACGGAACCCTTATGCCATTATTGGATTGGGGCATCTCCACTATGATTTTAAAGAATACCGGGATGCCCTGTTCTATTGGGAAAAGATGCTGGAGGTTGGTAAAGAAAATGTAGATATCCGGGTCCTTACCTCTATTGGAAATTGTCATCGGAAATTAAAAACCTTTGACCAAGGTATTTCCTTTTTTGAAAAGGCCCTGTACAGAGATCCCTATAATTTTTACGCCCTTTTTGGCCTTGCAGACTGTTATCGGGGCATGAATCAGCAAAACCGTTCCCTTGAATACTGGAACCGGATCCTGGAACAGGATCCTCGAAATAAGGTTATCCTCACCCGTGCAGGGGATGCCTACCGGAATATGGGGGATTATGATCAGGCCGTGCAGTATTACCGGCGGGCCCTGAACATTGAATTTGATACCTATGCGGTCCTGGGATTGGCGATGGTGGCCAAGGCCCAGGGCAAATATGATGAGGCCATTGAATCCCTCCAGCGGCTCACTCAACAGGACACGAAAAATTACCGGCTTTATCTTGAATTGACAGATTGTTTCCTACGAAAAGGGGAAAAATTTAAAGCTATTGAGACCTTAGAGGCCTTTCAACGCATGGGAATCCGTAATACCGCTATTACCGAATTCTCTGAAAAACTTAAATCCTAAAGGCGCTGCAGGTGCTTGTGCATCAGATTAAACCGGTCCTTTCAGGGCTGCCTTTTGAGGCCTTAGCAGAAACCCTTAAACCCCTTCCGCAATTTCGGGCGGAACAGGTGTTTCAGTGGATCGCTCGGGGGGTCTCCTCATTTCAGGAGATGACTAACCTGGCCATCCCCTTACGGGAAGACCTAGAACACCGGTTCTCCCTCTCTTCCAGTATCATTGCAGGGCGTGCAGCGGATCCTGACGGTACGGTCAAGTTGTATATCCGCCTACACGACGGGGAACGCATTGAGGCGGTCCTCCTTACCGATGGGGAACACCGTAAAACCGCTTGTCTTTCTACCCAGGCAGGGTGTCCGCTGGCTTGCGCCTTCTGTAAGACCGGGACCCGGGGACTCACCCGCAACTTGACTTCCGGGGAAATCCTGGAACAGTTTCTGCACCTCCGTTCCATCGAACCGGAGATCGCCAACATCGTGTTTATGGGCATGGGGGAACCCCTCCTGAACCTCCCGGAACTCCGTAAGACCCTGGAAGTGCTGACAGACAGCCGGGGCTTTGGCTTGTCCAAGCGGCGCATTACCCTGTCCACCAGCGGCATCATTGCCGGCATTCGGAACTTGGCGGCAACAGGGCCTGAGGTACGGCTTGCCCTCTCTCTCACCACCGGGGATAGCAATCTTCGTTCCCGGCTTATGCCCGTAACCAAGAGTAACCCTCTTCCCTCTCTCAAGGATGTTCTGTATGATTATCAGCAGCAGCAAGGGCAGCGTATCACTTTGGAGGCGGTTCTTTTGGGGGGTGTCAATACCCGGCAAGAGGATAGTGATGCTCTTGCTGCATTTGCTGCGGGTCTTGATGTGGTGGTAAACCTCATCCCCTGGAATCCGGTGGAGGGCATGGTCTTTGAAGGCCAAGCCCTGCGGGAACCTACCGCCCGGGAAATCGCCGGGTATATCCAGCGGCTTAAGCGGCGGGGACTCAAGGTAACCCGGCGACTACGAAAGGGCCTGCGTATTGCCGGGGCCTGCGGACAGTTGGGCCCTCCAGGAGGGCTTAAAGCCCATGAAGGGCCCTAGGGGTGAAAGAACGGGGCGCCCTTTGCTTCGGGTTTTTGCCGCTTTGGAACCAAGCCCTCTCCAAGGGCGCATATCCCCTATTCGTGAACAGCTACACCAGAGACGGAATGCTCTTTAGTGGCCATCTACGCCATAACAACCCTATGCTTGAGCTTCTGTGATTACCCCGACTTTGAAAAGTCCGGCGTTGAGCCTGCCGCAGCGGGCCCCTTGGGCAACCGCAGCTTCCAGATCCGCCTCTTCACTCAAGGCAGCCGCAAGGCCCGCGGTAAAAGCATCCCCTGAACCCGTGGTATTGACCGGCTGAAGCGCCTCCAGCGCGTACTCCGCAAAACCCCCTGACTCGGCGAACCAGATGCTGTGCGCCCCGCGGGTAAGAATGATCCGGCACTGGTAGTTCTGGCATAGCTCAAGGCATAGCGCTCGGATAGGGTTTCGTATACGCTCTTCCTGGGAGGCATCTGAGGCTTCAGGGACAAAAAGTCTGGCTTTCAGCTCTGGGGCAAAGGTTTCGATAAATTCAAGCAGATTAGGCTTAATAATATCGGGCTTATACCTAAGGCTGTTGACGAGGTCCTTGCCCCGGAGGTCCAGAATCACCTGCCGGCCTGCTTCCTTGGCCTGGCGGACCATGCCGGGCACCAGCGCATCCGAGAACCCTCCAGCCTTGGTACCAGAAATGATGACCCCTTCATAAGCCGGGAGCAGCCGAGTATAGGCTGCCATAAGCCTTTCTTCGGTTCCCGGGGTAACCCGCTGGGATTCCTCAACCAGTTCGGTAACACTGTGGTCGGCGTCGTCTAACAGGGTATAACAGAAGCGGATAGGACTGCCGCTTTCAACCCACTCTACGGAGAGTTTGTCTTGGGTACAAAGATCCAGAAACAGGGGCCGCAGGCTCCCCCCCAGCTGGGTTACATGGCAGTTGGTTTTCCCTAATTGGGTTAAGACCCGGCTGACATTCACCCCTTTACCTGAAGCATCCAGGCGATACGTGTCGGTGCGGTTTATCCGGTCTTTTGCCAGGGAGGAGAAACCCAGGGTCTTTTGGAGGCTTGGGTTCATACACACCGTAAGAAACGAGGGATTATTCATAGGAACTCCTGTAGTGACTCATGAAACTCACCTTCTCTCATACTGTACATAACCGTTCCCGGTGATACAATGGGCCGATGAGGAGTACATTGGACTTGTTCAATAACCCGGTTGGTTATGAACAAGTCTTACAAAATGCTCCGCATTTTGCTGTTTTTTAAGCGGAACTTGTTCAGAAACTGAGGTTTCTGAACAACTCTATTGGAGAAAGTATGGAAGAAACACCCTACCGGCGGCCAAGCTGGGACGAGTATTTTATGGAGGTATGTGACGCTATTTCCAAACGCGCCACGTGCGGACGAGGGCGTTCAGGCTGTGTCATCGCCAAGGATAACCAGATCCTGGTAACCGGTTATGTAGGCGCTCCGGCAGGCCTGCCCCACTGCGATGAAGTGGGACATCAGCTTAAAAAGATGATCCACGAGGACGGAAGCCTTACCACCCATTGTGTGCGGACGGTTCATGCAGAACAAAACGCCATCTGCCAAGCGGCAAAACGAGGTATTGCTATAGCAGGAGCCACCTTGTATTGCCGCATGACCCCTTGTAGAACCTGCGCCATGCTCATCATTAACTGCAGTATCCGCCGAGTGGTTTGCCAGCGCCGGTACCATGATGCAGGGGATTCGGAGGCCATGTTCCAAAAAGCCGGTATTGGCCTTGAGTATATCCACGATGAAAACGAGGTATACGATCTGCAATAAGGTTTTTTCTTAGGCTTGGTTCCATGAGGAACCGTACCCATCGCGGGGGAAGAAGTGGTTATTCAATGGTGATGAGGTATTTTAAGTAAATTTCTTCTAAGGTCCGTTGCGGTCCTGGTAAGCCAATGCGCGTGCGGAAAACCGCGGCATCCCGGCGATCAATATAAAAATCATAAATGGTCCGGGGGTCTGCATCCTTTACCGTACGATAGGCAGGCTGACTGCCAATATAGGAACGGACCTCATCCCGTCCCACTGCGGAGATGCCAAAACGGACCAGTCGGGAACGAACCTTGAGGATCTCCTCGTATGAGAGGCCGAAGAGGAATTCCTCCAGAGCCCATCGGGTTTCAGTATGATCCGTCTCTTGTATCAGAAAGGTATGCCAGTCTTCCCCCATATCCATGGAAATACGGATCAATTCACTGGAACCTTCCATAGTTCCAAAGGTGGGAGGCGCCGCATCCCGGGCTATCCATAGAGACTCTAATGCGGGAAGATGCCGGATGGATCGAGGGTCTCTGCCGCTATCCCAGAGGGAAATCAGGTCATTGGCCAAGTTAATTTTGGTATCATGGGAGAAGGAGGCATCCTCTAAACAGGAAAAATAGACCTCTTCCGCCATGAGGGTACACACAATCGACAGCATCACCCGCCGCAGGGGCAGATAGAATACCTGGATATCCCGGACCAGCATGGAAAGCATGGAAAAAGCGTGAAATTTCGCTACCAAAAAACTACGGGTAGCCACTACCCTGGTGGGAATATGGAATAAGTGGGACGTGGAAGAAAAACTTGAAAGGGCTTCAATGAGATTTTCCTCACTCCGATGCTCTCCTCGCATGATCTGGATCGCCCTCACCGAAGGGTATTGGGAAATTGCCTCTCCCAGCCCCTGGAGACACCGGAACCGATCCTTCACGAGTTTACTCTCTTCAGGGTACCTCGCATCAAGATAGGTCTCAATTTCTTCAACTAACTGCGCTTCGTTTTCTTTTAGGATACATATAGGGGAAACAATATTCGAAACGGACAGAAACATACATAAATCCTATCTTTACCATAAGGATAAATCAAGTAAAATTAAAAAAATTTCCGTATTTTTTACTTTTTAGTTTTTTGAGGCGTTCCCATAAAGATCAGATGTTGAATGGGGTGGTTTGAGCATATTCAGACCAGCCATCGACGATACATTGAGATGATCTAGCCTTAGGAATCGGCTGCTTGACGCTGGGTTAGAAAAAAATAGATACTGAAGGTACTAGGTTTGATGGAGATGAAAGGTACCATGTCCGATATACAAGAACTCCCCAAGAATGAAAAACCCGATGCCGCTCAAAGGCTTGCCCTTATCCGGCATTCGGTGAGCCATGTTATGGCCCAGGCAGTAACCCGGCTCTTTCCCGGAACCCGGGTTGCCATCGGCCCATCAGTGGAAAACGGCTTTTATTATGATTTTCAGTTTTCTCAGCCCCTAGGGCTGGAAGATCTTCCCCGTATTGAAGCGGAAATGCAGCGTATTATTGAGGAAAATCAGGATTTTGTCCGACTTACCCTAAGCCGGGAAGAAGCAACGCAGCGTTTTGCGGAGGAGCCTTTTAAGTTGGAATTGATAGCGGATTTGCCTGAGAACACCCCAATCACGATCTATGAGCAACGAAACGCCGTGGGAGAAAGGGTCTGGGCCGATCTCTGCCGGGGACCGCATCTGGCAAACACCCGGGAGATCCATTCCAGGGCCTTTAAGCTCCAAAGCATCGCGGGATCCTATTGGCGGGGCAATGAAAAGCGGCCTATGCTCACCCGGATCTACGGTACTGCCTGGGAGACCCCCAAAGACCTCAAGGCATACCTGGCCTTCCTGGAGGAAGTGGAAAAACGGGATCACCGCCGGCTGGGAAAGGAACTGGACCTCTACTCCACCCACGAAGAAGCCGGAGCGGGGCTTATCTACTGGCATCCCAAGGGAGGCCGTATGCGGGTGGCCATCGAAGATTTCTGGCGCACCGAGCATTTCAGGAACGGGTACGAAATCCTCTATACCCCCCATATTGGTAAATCTTGGCTCTGGGAAACCTCAGGACATCTGGGCTTCTACAAGTCGAACATGTATTCTCCTATGGAAATCGACCAGCAGGATTACCTCATCAAACCCATGAACTGCCCCTTCCACATCATGATCTACAAGAACCAGGGCCGCAGTTACCGGGACCTGCCCCTACGCTGGGCGGAGCTGGGTACGGTGTATCGGTATGAGCGTTCCGGGGTGCTCCACGGGCTCCTGCGGGTCCGGGGCTTTACCCAGGACGATGCCCACATCTTCTGTACTCCCGAACAAATGGAAGGGGAAATCCTCGAAGTCCTCCGGTTTAGTCTCAAAATATGGCAAGTTTTCGGCTTCAAGGATATTAAGGCCTATCTGGCTACCAAACCGGCGGAGTCTGTGGGGGAACAGAGCCGGTGGGATGCGGCCCTGGAATCCCTCCGCAAGGCCGTGGAAACCGAGGGGCTGCCCTACGAACTGGATGAGGGAGGAGGGGCTTTCTACGGCCCCAAGATAGATCTCAAGATCAAGGATGCCCTGGGCAGGGAATGGCAGATGACCACCATCCAGTTTGATTTCAATGAGCCTGAACGGTTTGATATGACCTATATGGACTCAGATGGTCAGTATAAGCGGCCTTACATGGTACACCGGGCCTTACTGGGTTCTCTGGAACGGTTCTTTGGGGTGCTCATCGAGCATTTCGGCGGCGCTTTTCCCGTGTGGATTGCCCCGGAACAGGTCGCAGTGATTCCTGTAGCCGCATGTTTCCATGAGTATGCGAAACAGGTGGCCGCGGAGCTCCAACGCCGGGACCTCCGGGTTACGGTGGAACTGGATGATACCCGGATGAACGGGAAGATCCGCTCCTGCCAGAACCGCAAGATTCCCTATATGCTGGTAGTGGGTCAACGGGAAATGGAAGATACTAGAGTTTCCGTACGCCTCCGGGATGGGAGACAACTAGGAACCGCTCCCATGCCCCTGGCAGACTTTGCGGCCTATATGGAGGACAAGGTCGCTACCCGAGATCTGGAATTGTAAGGCCCTTGGGAAATGTCGGGGAGTTCAAGCACCCATTGCCCTCATTCCTTCTATGGGTTTCTGTTGGTTCTTATGGACAGCTCACCGGGTTTTATGCGGGGTTTACCGGTCTATCCCGAGGGACTCCCCGATTTTTACGAAAATCCTATAAGATGCCCCAAACCAGTCTTGTCATGGCGGTGGTTTTGTACTATCCTAAATACCATTGTCATCCATATTAAGCAGGGAGGTGTACTATGAAAAGTACTCTTGAAGATCTACAAAACAGGCGGAGTATCCGGGCATATAAACCGGAGCAGATTAAGGATGAAGAACTGAACGCGATAGTAACAGCCGGTACCTGGGCTGCAAGCGGTGCCGGGGCTCAATCCGCGGTAATCGTGGTGGTGCAGGATACGGCCTTGATTACCCAAATCGAAGCGTTGAATGCCCGGGTACTCAATAGTCCTGAGGCAAAACCTTTCTACGGTGCTCCCACGGTCCTGGCGGTCCTGGTGGATAAGACCAAACCTACGCCGCTGGAAGATGGAAGTCTTGTTTTGGGTAACCTGATGATTGCGGCCTATGCTATCGGTGTGGGTTCCTGCTGGATTCACCGGGCAAAGCAGGTGTTTGAGTTTGAAGAAGGTAAGGCCCTGCTCAAAACATGGGGACTTTCAGAGAACTATGTGGGGGTTGGCTTCTGTATCCTCGGGTATGCTGCAGGGGAAGCCCCCAAACCTGCTGCCCGCAAGGAAGGGTACATCATCAAGGCAACTTAAAAACTTGGAATAGCCCCGAGTCGCAGAGGAGGCTCAGGCTTTTTTGATTGGTGAGGGATATACATACAGATGATCATAGGTATAGACATAGGCAGTACCATCACCAAGGCGGTCTCCATTGAAGATGGGAATATGACGAGAAAGATCAAGACCAAGGCAGCGGATGCGGTAACCTCTGCTGCCGGGGCCTTTGGGAAAATGATCCTAGAAAACGATATTAAGATGGCGGAAATCGAACGAATCATGATCACCGGGGCAGGGGCAACCAAAATAAAAAACGACCTTTTCGGTATCCCCACGAAACACATTGATGAAATCACCGCTATTGGTATTGGAGGTATGTTCCTTTCAAAACAAGATAATATTATCATCACCAACATAGGCACCGGAACCGCGATCATCGAGGCAAAACCAGGAAGCATCGCTCACCTGGGAGGATCCGGGGTGGGAGGCGGTACTATCTTGGGTTTGGCCAAGAAGCTGCTTTTGACCTCCAATTTCAACGATATCATGGCATTAGCCCAATCAGGGAATCTGAATCAGGTGGACCTGCTCTTGGAAGACATCATGGAGACGGATATAAGTTTTCTGGATAAGGAGGCCACTGCTTCCAACTTTGGTAAGATGCTGGATAGCGCCCGGCATGAGGACCTGGCCATGGGGATCCTGAACCTGGTCTATCAGGTGATTGGGGTGATTTCGGTGTTCGCCGCGAAAAGTAAGAACATTGATCGGGTCATTGTTACCGGAAACGGAAGCAAGAATCCTATAGGCAAACATATCTTATCCGCCATCACCGGGATGTATGCAGTAGCCTTTGAATATCCCCAGGATGCGGAATACACCACCGCCATAGGCGCAGGACTTTCCTGAGTAGGGGTCATTGAAAGCAGGGAACCGGTGATTCACCCTGCCGGGTAAGTTTCTTTTGTTTTTTATGGGTATTTGCCTTGTACGCTCCTCTATAAGTGTAGTATAGTTAGCCCAAGGGGGTATCATGGAAACAGCGGCATTTTTAAACGATTCTGGTATTGCTTTAACTGAAGCAAATAGGCCCGACGAGGCGATATCTCTGTTTCGTAAGGCCCTGATTATGGAGCCTGAAAACCCGTTGCTATGGTTAAATTTGGGTATTGCCCAGCAACGAACCGGGGGCTATGAGGATGCGTTACACAGTTTTCAACGGGCAGTTTATATAGAAGATACTTTGGTAGAGGCATGGGTATCTATGGGGTTGATCTATTATGAGCTTGAACAATTCGATCTTTCGGAAGAATGTTACCATTCGGCATTAGAACGAAATGAGCATACTCCCAAAACCTGGAATAACCTCGGGGTGCTTTATTTTACCGAAGGTAACTATGAGGAAGCCCGGCATTGTTTTGAAGAGGCCATTAGTTTAGCACCCTTGTATTCCGAAGCTTTGTATAACCTGCGAGATACCTGTCGAGAATTGGAGGATTACCGGGCAGCTACGGAATTTGAACGGATCCTTTCGGTTTTGTCCAAAAACCTTGGTTATCATATTTACCAGGGTAATAGATAGGATGGTATAAACCTTCGAGTATGCGGATTCTCTACATTGCGGAAATAGTCGGGAAGGTGGGGATATATGCCTTTAAGAAGGGCTTATCGGATCTCAAACAAGAGAACCCCATTGATTTTGTTATTGCCTGTGCAGACGGGGCTACAGGAGGGAACGGTCTTGGGAGAAACCACGCGGGATTTCTCCGCAAGCTGGGAGCCCAGGTGCTTACCACCGGGGAATGTTGTTTTTACAAAAAGGATCTCGTCGAAAATTTTGCTAAAATTCCCTATGTGCTCAGGCCAGATAACCTCAACCGGGAGGCGCCGGGAGTTGGTTCTCGGATATTCAAAACCGGTACTAAGCCCTCGGATCCTAAGATCGCCGTAGGGGTCCTGTTAGGGCAAAGTGGATTCCAGCGGCTTCATGGGAATAATCCTTTTTCCGTACTCCCGGTCTTGCTGGAACGGCTTCGCCAGGAAACCCCTTATGTGATCATTGATTTTCATGCAGAAGCAAGTGCGGAAAAGGGTACCCTCTTTGCCTTGGCTGCGGGGTGTTGTTCTGCGGTGATTGGTTCCCATAACCGGGTGCAGACCGCGGATGAACGCATCCTTCCAGGGGGTACCGCGGTCATTACCGATGCAGGGCGTACAGGCAGCACTGAATCAGTGGGCGGGGTCAATAAGGAAAAGCGGATACAAGAATATCTCACCGGTATTCCTGAATGGACCAAAGAGGCAGCGGATAAACCTGAATTGCAAGGGGTTTTGATTGAACTGGATGGAACAGGCAAGGCCTGTTCCATAGAACGGATCCGTCATAGGGTTCCAGATATGCTTCCACAGTATGTTCAAGAAGAAACCCGGGAGGGTATAGCATGACCGGCCGGGTTCATGCCCTATCGGAAACTATCGTCACCATAAGCCTGGGAACCAGTTCTTCCTGTTTTGGATGTATGCAGCAGGAATGTAAGAGGAAGACGCGGTTTCTTAAGGCAAAAAATCCCTTTCAGTTTCCCTTGACGATAGGCCAGGCGGTGAAAATCGAGACGCCCAAATCAATACTCCTGGGGCAAGCTTTTGTAGCTTTGCTCCCCCCGGTGTTGGGTTTCATCGGAGGGGGTGTGCTGACCGGATTCCTCGTTCCGGCTTCGGGAGAACCTGCCCGGGCTGCAGGAGGAGTTCTGGGCCTTTTCATGCTGGCATATCTCACCTATCTATTCCGTAAAAAACATCCTGCAGAAACGACCCTCCAGGTGGTGGAGATAGTATCCTAAAGGGGATAAACTGTTTGGGGGATGAAGGCTTTTAAGCCTCCTTATGCGCTTCTCGATAAAAGGATGAAGTCCTGCAAAATCCGGTTCATTCCTACCGGTGTGTTTACTATTGCCTTGATAGGGCCGATACGTTTATATTCTAAAGAAAGGATATTATCCCTCATGACCGCTTTTAAGAGGGTCAATTTAACCGGGCCTAAGGGCCGGCAGCACTGATAAAGGGTGCAAAGGAGCCTAGCATGAAAGGTAAAGGGTACATTGATATGGGTACTATATTTGATGAAATTTTTGAGGCAGCTCAGAATTTCAGCGATGAATTGCACCGTAACTTTAATCAGTACGATCCGCAGTACGGATCCAGAGGTCCTTTCGGATCCAAGAGTCCTTTTGATGAAAATATCGATTATTATCCGAACTATTCCTATCCCCCTATGAATGTCTATATGACCGGGGATAGGAGTATGATCTTCGAGTTCGCCCTGGCTGGGTTTGATGAAAAGGACATCTATCTCTCTTTCCAGGGAGACTATATGGTCTTTTCTGCCAAAATCGGGGAGCCCTACTCCGAAGCCTTGGAAACCCAGGGGGAGGATACTGTCCGCTATTTCAAACGCCGTCTTAAGCTTAAAGACATTGAGAAACAAAAGTACTATGTCCCGTTAGATAAATATGCTCAGGAAAACGTGAAAGCCTTCTATAAAAACGGCATTCTCAAAGTAACCATTCCTCCCAAGGATGAACCGGATCAACACGACGGTATTAAGATTGAAATTATCAAGGAAGGAGACTAAGGTCTTGCTGCGGCATCACGGTAATAGGGTAAGCCTTTCCTGAGGGTATCCTAGGGAATGGGTGGAAGGGATAGTTTGTTCACTTTTACGCGGTAAAGGGTACTGTTCCGTATGTACTATAATCTCTATATACTTTATCATGTTATGCGTATTACTCTGAGAGGATATGCTCAATACCCTGATGTATATCTTTGAGGGGTATCACGTTCTGGAGGCAGCTATGGAATGGCGGGCGAGTCATATTCTGGTTAAGGATAAAGGTCTGGCAATAGATCTTTTAAAACGGGTTAAACAGGGAGCATCCTTAGAATCTCTGGCAAGGGAATTCTCCACATGTCCATCTAAATCGTCGGGGGGAGATCTCGGCTGGTTTGGGCCAGGGAAAATGGTGGCCCCTTTTGAATCCGCGGTTAAACGGCTTTCCCCTGGTTCGGTGGGGGATGTAGTACAAACCCAATTTGGCTATCATATTATCAAATGTACCGGACGTAAAGACTAAACCGAGGAGCTTTGTTTCTAAAAGCAGAGGCGCTGAATGAACACCCGCTTACGCCGAAGTTTGTAGAAAGCGGGATTTTAGGTGTTTTGAACCGAGGAGTTAGCTGATTTTGATATTTGTATGCTCCCTAAGGTATCCTCAAGGACCGAGATTCAGTCTTGTATGTATGTTTATATGAACATACCGTGTAGCCTCCCTGGCTCCTAGGCATATATGTGGAGGAGTCTCATGGTGGATGACATTACCAACCTAGAATCTCTTTTCAGGCTTGACTTTGAAATGAATCAGATTCAAGACTTTGATCTGCTTCTTGAACGGATACTAGAAGAAGCGAGAAGGGTGGTCCATGCGGATGCAGGTTCAATTTATGTCAAAGAAGCTGGTGTAGATGGTGGGCGGTTAGCCATTAAATACGCTCAGAATAATACCCAGCAAAAGAAACTTCCTCCAGGACAAAAGCTGATCTACTCCATCTTTTCGATCCCTATAAACGAGAAATCCATGTCCGGGTATTGCGCCTTGACCGGCAAAATGGTAAATGTGCCTGATGTGTACCACATACCCCGGGATGCTCCGTATTCTTATAACGTTTCCTATGATAGGTTATCGGGCTATAAGACCACCTCCACCTTGACGGTTCCCCTGAAGACTACCGAAGACAAGCTGTTAGGGGTTATTCAGATGATTAATGCCACTGACGAAGCCGGGAATTGGGGTCCGTTTTCCCCAAAAGATGAATTGCTCATAAGCCATTTTGCCATCAATGCCGCTATGGTGCTCCAGCGGGCCTATATGAACCGGCTTATGATCCTGAGGATGATTAAATTATCCGAACTGCGGGATCCCAAGGAGACCGGCCCCCATGTAAACCGGGTTGCCGGTTATGCGGTAGAAATGTATGATCGCTGGGCCTATCACCACGGGATACCGGACCAGGAACGGGAGAAATTCAAAGATGCCTTTAAGATCGGGGCCATGTTTCATGATGTGGGAAAGGTCGCCATCTCTGACTTGATTCTCAAGAAACCCACAGCCTTTACCCCGGAAGAATACGGTATCATGCAGCGGCACACCCTCTATGGGGCGGATCTGTTTGGAGACCCCCAGTCTTCCCTGGATATCATTGCCCGGGATGTGGCCCTTACGCATCATGAGAATTGGGACGGTACCGGCTATCCAGGCTGGCTGGATCCGATCAGCAAGGAACCTATAAGGAATCACCGGGGGAAGCTCCTAGGCAAGAAAGGGGAGGAGATTCCCTTAACGGGCCGGATCGTGGCCATTGCGGATGTTTTTGATGCCCTGTGTTCCAAACGGGTGTATAAAGACCCCTGGTCCAAAGAAGCGGCTTTAACGGAGATTCGTCATTTAGCAGGGACTAAATTTGATCCTGAACTGGTAGCAATTTTTTTTGAGATCCTCCCCCAGATCGAACATGTCCAGAAATGCTATCCTGAATCTGGAATTAGCTGAAAACCTCTGGGAGGTGTGTTCGTAGTAAGCTTCTGTCCGGTCATAGCCGATGCGGGTTCTTTAGAAAGTACAAGAAATAAAAAAAAATTCAAAAAGGCTAGACTTTTTCTTGAGAGAGGGGGGGCATACTATTTAATATAAAAATGGATCTCGAGCTTAGCAGGATAGTTAAGAGGCATGGTATGTATTCTGTAATTATTTGTATTGCCCTCACCCCCCTATACTTTTATCCTAAAATAATTCCCATATCAAGTAAAAATTCTCTGTTCTTTAGTGTTGGTACTGAATTTCCTAGTCCTCTTATTAAAATTTTCGGGAGTATTCTTCTACATTTCCAGGGGAGACCCCGGGAGCCTCCGATATTGGGCAAAGCCGCGGTGCGGTTGCTATAACGTGGAAAAGGCCTTTCCGGTATGCCGGCTTCCTTGGTCGGTAAATCTCGGTGTACCGAAATGCCTATTCCGCAGCAATTTTTTCTATTTGGAATTACGAAAAAATAGTCCTGATGAGGAGAAAATAGCCTACCTGCCTTCCTTGGCAACTAATGTACTCCTCTATACGGAAACTGCGACATCCCTTTCTATTTTCCCGGTGTATGTGTATTACACCAAATCAACCGGGCAGGTTACCACTTTAAAACCAACCGATCACTTTGCGTCGGTAACGGCAACCCACTGTCAACAAGTTAAGCGATAGGCATACTCTCCCCCTCAACAGTTTGATTTGTGATTGTGAGAGAAATGAGGTTTCTTCAGATATTGGACTTGTTCAATAACCCGGTTGGTTATCGAACAAGTCTTGCAAAATGCTCCGCATTTTGCTGTTTTTTAAGCGGAAGTTGTTCAGAAACTGAGGTTTCTGAACAACTCTAT
>JAIRLU010000223.1 GCA_031259215.1 Treponema sp.
GGTTAGTTTTTCGGTGCGAATTTAGCGGTGTGTGGCAATGGCCCACTACTGGGGGTTCCAAACCCCCCGGCAGGGCGTTGCGGGGCAGATCCCCGCAGAGGGGGTAGCGAAGGACCGAAGGGCGCGAAGCGCAGGGGTCAGACTTGCGGAGCAAGTCTGCAGCTTCCCCCTTTAAAATACACCGAAAAACCAATCGCACCTGTAATAGATTGTGTATTCCGGTTTTGAATGTATGGGTGGATGATTTCATGAAGCAAAAACCGGAAGGGCCATACAAGTCTTTTGACGATGGCTGGTTTTGGCTACAATGGGCTTGTATGGATTTTACTTTCGGTCGTGATGACATGATGAATAATGAATCGGACAGCGGTTCCCGGAAATTAACCGTCAAAAAAGAGGAACCACAGGGTGAAAAGCCGGAGAGCGCCTCTAAAAACCGGTTATTTTTTTGGCGCCCTTGGGGTTTCCCACCCTGCCGGGCTGTGAAATATGCGGTTTGTAGCGGAAACAACAGCCCACAAACCCGCTTCGCGGGGGAGGCAATCGGACGGGGTATGTTGTTCTCATAGGTGGCTGCACTCAGGGATTTAATACTTTTCGCCCCAAGAGCGGGGTACTACCTTCACACTTCGTATAATTCCCGGGCAATCGGCATACGCCGGCCCATGCCAAAGGCCCGCTTGGACACCTTCAGTACCGGCGGCGCTTGGCGGCGTTTGAACTCCGCCCTGGCTACGGTCTTAATGATCCATCCGCTCAGTTCTCCATCAAAGCCCCGATCCATAATCTCGTCCTTGGATAGATTTTCAAACAGGTACAACTTCAAAATTGCATCTAACTTTTCATAGGGAGGAAGGCTGTCCTCGTCCTTTTGGTTAAAACGGAGTTCCGCAGAAGGAGGCTTGAGGAGGATCTCCTCAGGAATAATCACCCTGCCCTGAGCAATAAGCGCCTTTTCGTTGATACGCCGACACAGGGCAAAGACCTCGGTTTTGAAGAGGTCCCCAATAGGCCCCAACGCTCCATCCATATCACCGTACAAAGTACAATACCCCATGGCAAGTTCGCTCTTGTTGCCGGTGGTAAGGAGCATGGAATCGAATTTATTAGAAAAGGCCATAAGCAGGGTGCCGCGAATCCGGGCCTGGAGATTTTCTTCAGCTACGTCAAAGGGCCGCTGCTCAAAAACTTCCTCCAAGGTGGCGAGGAAACCGGTATATACCGGTTCAATCGGCAGGCTCACCACACGGCAGCCCAGCCGAGCCGCTAGTTCTACGGCATCGTCTTTGGAACCTGGGGAGGAAAACCGGGAAGGCATACTGAAACAGACTACCTTATCCTTACCCACGGCCTGGACCGCCAAATACGCTACCAACGCAGAATCAATACCCCCGGAAAGACCCAGATGAGCCTTGGTAAAACCGCACTTATGCATGTATTCCCGGATACCCATAACCAGGGCAGCTTCTAGAATATCCAGTTCCTGCTTGGTCAAACCCACCGTGAAGGGATCCCGGCATGCTGCATTCACTATCTCCCGCTCATAAAACACCCCGCCTCCAGGGTTCGTAGACTCCCAGGTAAGCAGGTCCTCTTCAAAAGCCTTGGCAGTGAGCTTCAGTGGATAATCCTGCACCGAGCCTGCACCCGGCCCTTCCTGAGTAGGGGCAACTATAAAGGAACGTCCATCAAAGAGGATTGAATCATTAGCCCCGACGGCGTTGATATATACTAGGGGCATATTTCCCCGGCGACTGATGCGTTCTGCCAAAGCCCGGCGGACTTTGAGTTTTCCCGCCACATAGGGTGAAGCCGAAGGCACACAGAGGAGGCTCATACCCTGATCCAGCAGTTCCCGAACCGGGTCCCGCAGATAGTTGGTACCGGGAATATCGGTTTCCCGCCACACATCTTCACAGATTGCCACCCCGATACGCTCCCCCTGCCATGCAAAGACTGGCCATTGCTGGGCACTTTCAAAGTTGCGGGCCTCATCAAACACATCATAAGTGGGAAGCAGGGTCTTGATCTGCTCAAGAACCAGTTTCCCGTTTAGCAATATACCATAGGCATTCACCAAGGACTTACCCCGGCCATAGGGATTGCGATTCACAAACCCCACTCCTACGGCAATACCTTCCGGGATCTCCCGCTGCAGTATATGTACCGTTCGTATGTTCATTTCAACAAAACGGTCTTGATCCAACAGGTCCATTGGAGGATACCCGCAAACCGCCAGTTCAGGAAAGAGCACCAAGTCTGACCGATGTTCTGCTTGAGCTTTTCGGGTAAAGGCGAGTATTTTTTCCCTGTTGCCGGTAAAGCCGCCAATGGTAGAATTCATCTGGGCTATGGTTATACGCATAATGCCCAAGGCTATCACGAAACGGATTTGAGGTAAATAGCGTATACGGGGTTTTCCTAAGCCCTTTATGTGACACGGCAAAACCCGCACCCTCCCCTACCCCTCAGGTACCCTATAGGGTTTAAGCTGTTCCCGGATCCGGGTTGCTACCTGAGCTTCTACCTCAATAGCCTTATCGCCGTATTGTTCTGAAAGGACTCGACCGTTCCGGTGGAGCAGCCGGGCCAGATCATAGCGGTCCGGAGGGAACCGGAACCGGGTGATGTCTCCAGAGAGGAGTTCCTCGATACACCGGGCAAGTTCATCCGTCCCCCTATGGTTTTTCGCGGAAATGAGGACGCTCGCCATACACCGTTCTGTATACCGCTTCTTAAGGACTTCCAAGGTTTCGATGGAGTCTACCTGGTCGATCTTGTTGAGTGCCGTAATCATCGGCAGCTTATCGGCCCCCAACTCCCGGAGCACCGAGCAAGTGGTTTCAAAATACCGATCCACCTCAGGATCCGATGCATCAAGAACGTGGATAAGCAGATCTGCATGACGTACTTCTTCCAGGGTGGAGCGGAAAGCCTCCACCAGGGTATGGGGAAGCTGCCGTATGAAACCAACCGTGTCGATGAGGAGTAAAGGCCGTCCCCTTCCCAACTCAAGCGGTCGAGTAGTGGGGTCCAAGGTGGCGAACAGCGTATCTTCCACCAGGGTATCGGCCCTGGTCATGGCATTGAGCAGTGAAGATTTACCCGCGTTAGTGTAACCCACCAAGGCAACCGTAGGAATTCCCAGGCGTTTCCTCTTTTTCTGTTGTACCTCCCGATTTTTGCGTACTGCTACCAATTCCTGTTTCAACCGATCCAGTTGCTTTTCCACAAGCCGGCGGTCCGTTTCCAACTTGGTTTCCCCCTGGCCCTTAGCGCCGTATCGTCCGCCTCGCTGCCGGGCAAGATCCAGGTATTTATGCTGCAATCGGGGTAAGGAATAGGAAAGCGCTGCCAGCTCAACTTGTAACTCCGCTTCTCTGGTCCTGGCCCGATCCGCGAAGATCTGTAGGATAAGTTCTTGCCGATCTATGGCGGCAATACCACTGAGGGTTTCCCAGTTCCGTTGTTGCGAGGGGCTGAGTTCCCCCTCAAAGATAAAACAGTCTGCTTCCAGGGAAGCGGCTTTTTCCGTTAAGGTTTCGGCTTTTCCGGTTCCCATACCAAATTGGGGATGCCTTTCCCGAATATGCACCTGCTCCTGGGCAACAATAGTAAGTCCCAGGGTATGGCTAAGTCCTGCCAGCTCCTTCGCGAGGGAATCCGCTTCCCCTTGGGTCATACGCTCATCCCGGATACTCACCAGGAAGACCCGTTTCGGTACTTCTTGGGTTTCGTATAGTTTTTTCATGCTTATTTAGTATACCTTATTCGCTGAACCTGTTCCAAAATTAAAAAATAGCATACAAAAACAAGAGAAGTCTTATGAGATAGACATGATCAAGGCCTATCAAAAGAGCCCCTCCTTATGAAAACTATACGACAAATAAACGAAGAAGTACAAGGTTTACGGATAGTACCAGGGCAAGGGCATATAAAATTACCTAAAGGAGAGCGGGAAAGGGGTCGATAGAGGCAAATTGGAGGGGAATATGAATAAGCAACCACTACCGCCCTTAATTGATTTTTTCAAGCATATCGAAGACCCCCGAATCGAACGGAATAACCTTTATCCTTTGCTAGAGGTCATCGATCACCCTGCTGGCCATCATGGCCTCCGCCGAAGGGTGGGAAGCCATCGAAACCTACGGAAAAACCATGGAAGGGTGGCTGAAAACGTTGCTCCCCTGGACAAGGGCATCCCAAAACATGCCGTGTACCGGCGGGTCTTGACCCGGCTTAAAAGTGAGTCCATAGCTTCCTGCTTTATGGCATGGGTGCGGGCGATACAACGGGATATACACCAGGAAGTTGCGGACTTAACGTCCGATGCCATAGACGGGAAGACCCTCCGGGGGAGTTGTAACACCCGCCAGGAATCCAAGGGCATCTTCTGGTCAGCGCCTGGGCCACCGAGAACCGCTTGGTCTTTGCCCAGGTGAAAACGGATGAAAAAAGCAAGGGAAACGAAGTTTCCACAATCACGGCGATACCGACCCTGTTGGAGCTGCGAGCCTTGGAAGGCTGTATCGTGACCATAGACGCCGCGGACTTTAGTCCGCGGGATGTCAGTATAAAATAGAATTGTTCAAAAACTGAAGTTTTTGAACAAATTTCGATAAAAAACAGCAAAATGCGGAGCATTTTGCAAGACTTGTTCGATAACCAACCGGGTTATCGAACAAGTCCAATAGCCGACCAGCTTGTCGATGCCAAGGCCGATTATCGGTTTGCCCTGAAACAGAACCAGGAAACCTTGTATGAGGACGTGCAAACCTCCTTTGAAGCTTTTGATAGTGCCCAGGTGGACCCAACTAGTATGACCCATACAAGCTTTGAGGTGGATCATGGGCGGCTTGAGTGGCGGTTTCAGGGGATCACCGGGGAGGTGTCCTGGCTTATTGAGCGGCATCCTGCCTGGAAGTACATCAAATCCAGGGGGATGATTGACGCCCGTGGGGAGTGCGGGGATAAGATGTCTCATGAACGACGGCTGTAGGGTATCCAGCCTTCCTCCAGACCCAGAGGTATTTGCCATCGCTCGTCGGCCACATTGGGGGATCGAGCACTCGTTGCACTTCAATTCGGAATATGAAATACAGCATAGGGTATCAAACCAGGGAGAGAATCCCGTCAAGCTGTAGCCTGATGTCGGCGGAAAGGAACTTGTAACAAATTTTGTGTAAACGGCTATACTACCACAAGGAGCAAGTATGGCCTTTTCAAAAGAACTGCTGGATGAAATTCTGAAGGATTACCCCGGACCCCGACGACTTTTACGGGCCGGAAGGGAGCATGAAGCACCTCACCAAGGCGCTGGTCGAGCGGACCATGGAA
>JAIRLU010000224.1 GCA_031259215.1 Treponema sp.
TCTTGTCAAGCCTTCTTGAGGGCCTAGGCAGGATAATACTATGGAATAAGGAGTAGAACATGGGAAAACATCGCCGGGGATCGAATCACGGTCCGAATCAAACAGGAGAGCAGGGGGTAAAGAAATGGTATAGCTGGTATTTCGAGTTCAACTTGCTCTACCGGATTCTCATCGGCCTGGTACTGGGGCTTATCTTGGGTTTGGTATTTAAGGAGAAGATCCTCTGGATAGCTCCTTTGGGGGATCTCTTTGTACGGCTCCTTAAGATGATCATGATGCCCATCATCTTATCCACCCTTATTGTAGGGGCCTCCTCGGTAAGTCCCGCTAATCTGGGTAAAGTGGGCATCCGGGTCATTGTTTTCTATCTTCTTACCTCTGCGGTGGCGGTGAGCATAGGCTTGTGTATGGGTACCTTGTTCCACCCCAGCGCGGATATGTCCGGCGTGGTGGAAGCCGCAGGGAGGGAAGCCGCTGCCCCCTCTATAACCCAAACCTTGCTTAACATTATTCCCACCAGCGTGGCCCAAGTGGTGGTCAACGAGTCGATTCTCGCGGTTATTTTCTTTGCCCTGGTCTTTGGCATGGGGATTTCCTATTTACGGGTGTCTCATAATGAACGGATCAAGAAAGGGGGAGAACTCTTGTACACCTTCTTTGACGGCATCGCGGAAGTGATGATGCTGATCATCAAGGGGATCATGCAATACGCGCCTATCGGTGTTTTGGCCCTGGTTTCGGTGGTCTTTGCCTCCAATGGTCCCAAGGTGATAGGATCCCTCGGACTGGTAACCGCCGCGTGCTTTATCGGGTATGCCTTGCACATCATCCTGGTGTACGGAGGCTTGATCAAATTCTACGGAGGTTTGAGTCTCAGACGGTATTTCCAAGAGGCCAAACACCCTTTCATCACCGCCTTTGTAACCCGCAGTTCCAATGGAACCTTACCGGTTTCCATGCAAGCCGCACAAAATCTCGGGATCCCTAAAGATATTTACTCCTTCTCCCTGCCCCTGGGGGCTACGCTGAACATGGACGGTACTGCTATCTATCAAGGGGTATGCGCGGTTTTCATCGCCCTTTCCGTATGGGGACGGGCCTTTTCCCTTCCGGAGATGGGGATCATCGTCGTTACCGCCACCCTTGCTTCCATCGGCACTGCCGGGGTTCCCGGCGCGGGGGCCATCATGCTTCTTTAGTCCTTGACGGCGTGGGCTTGCCGGTTATTGCAGGAAGTCCCGTGGCCGGGGCCTATGCCATGATCCTGGGCATTGACGCGCTCCTCGACATGGGCCGAACCGCCCTTAATGTAACCGGAGACCTTTCCTGTACCACGGTAGTGGCCAAAAAGATGCAGCAACTGGATATATCTAAATGGAAAACCTAAAGCTTCACTGGATCCCATATCCCAGGGGGATCCCGGGTGTAGTACCCTAATCTCGACGACTAAAGTCCGCCGGTTAATCCCAAACATCGGCACCGGCGGACTCATAGTCTCGTTTCTTTTTTAAATGGTTTTTAAATAAAATACACTTTTTTATCTACCGCGTTTTACCGCTACTTTTTTACCTCTTTTTTTAACTGTATAATAGCCGGTGCAGGCTGGTAGTCCACCTCATCCAACTGGTACGCTGTATCTGCTCTCGTACTGATATATTAGTTATCTTATAAATTACGTATATAGTATACGAATCTTTTATGATTTATGGTATTATCTTACGATTTAAATAAAAAAAATTATATAAGCAAATAGTATTGTTTTTTAAACAAAGAACATGGAGTCCTTTTCAAAAATCGGTTACTTATGAAAGAGATTCTGGAACAAGAGACCAAAAGCTTGTTCCTTTAAATCCTCGGAACCTATACTTTAAGCGTGTACTATGGGTATCATAAACCTAAGCGCCACGTAAGAGGATATACTGGATGAACTATAAAGCGATCATTTTCGATCTGGACGGTACCTTGGTGAATACCCTTGCGGACATCGCTACTTCCATGAACCGGTCCCTAGAACTTCATGGTTTTCCCCGGGTAGCGCCTCAGGAATACCGCTCCAAAGTAGGCTGGGGTATACACCGGCTTGCCCTGCTCACCTTACCCCCGGCGGTGCGGGAGGGAGGGGACGGGGAATCCATCGCCGGAGTGGTAGCCAAGGACGCTACCCGGTTTTACACGGAACAGCCCCTGGTGTACTCCACCCCCTATCCGGGTATCCTAGAACTGGTAGCTGAACTGAAGCAGCGCCGCTTTAAAACCGCCGTCTTGACCAACAAACCGGATCCTGTGGCGCATCTGGTGATAGATGCCCTGTTTCCACCAGGTTCCTTTACCCGGATCCAAGGAGATCGGATCGGACTTCCCCGGAAGCCCGATCCCCGCTCAACCAGGGAGATCCTTCAGGCTTTGGAGACTTCCCCGGAAGAAACCCTCCTGGTTGGGGATTCGGAGATCGATATGGAAACTGCCCATGCTGTAGGCTGCTATGCCGTGGGGGTAAGCTGGGGATTCCGACCTCGGTCGGTCCTAGAACACAGCGGAGCCGCCCGCATCATCCACCGGCCTGAAGAACTGTGGGGCCTCTGCACAGGAAGCCCTGATGCGGGTCAATCAAGGGTTTCTAAAGATTAAGATCCCCTATATAGGTATCGTATGCGGCCTGGGCATCCTGGGCCGTTTTTTCCGCTTCCTCAAGGCGGCTATACAGGAGGTCGATGGCTTCATCTTGGGCAAGCAGGCGTTTGAGATATTCTTGGCCCTGCTGGGTCTGATTACCGGCAGCTTCCAGATTACGCCGGATCCGGTCCTGTTCGGCTATCAGCCGCTCCCGTTGCGTGTTGAGGTTGGCGAGAACCTGTTGTGCGGCATCCGCAGCTTGTTTCAGCTCAATCCCTTGCTGTAAGGCGGAACGCACCTGCTCAGGGATTGCTTCGTTTCTGGTATAGCTTATAAATGAAGGAAGGCTGAGTTGGGTCAGGGTGATCTGTTCTACCAGGGCTTGTTCTTCGGTTATGGTACTACTCACTTCCTTGGCAGCGGGGAGGGTCTGCACGAAACGGTACAGAGTATCGGTTCTGGTATCAAAAGAGGCCGGTTCTGTAAGGATGGTGTTCCGGGTAATAGGATGTTCCAGAACAAGCCGTTTGGCCGTACTGGAAGCGTTTTTCCAAGTATACTGAGTTTCATAGATCAGTTTCCGGTTAATCTTCAGTATCCCCTGCTGTACGGTAACGGTGCTAATCCTTCGGGAATACCGTTGGCTTACATAGCCGGTAACTGCCAGCTCATCCCCATAGGAGATAAGCCGTTTCTCCTGTTCCGGGAAAAATTCGAACAACCCATCTCCCCCATAGGTACCGCCGTCGTAGACCGTGATAGGTCCTGGGGGAAGCGGTATCCCGGTGGTATTGGTAAGCTCCGCACTGAGAGCCGGATGGACCGGGCCTCCCTGGAGCGCCTTTACCCCAGAAAAGACCAAGGTCTTAAGCGCTTCCACAGGAGCTTCCACGAGGGGCAGCATGGTGCTTTGCTGCCGCGCCAGACTTACCGGCTTGGGTAAGGTAAACTCGAACTGCTCTCCCCGGACCTGACCCTTAGGGGTTTCCAGGACAGCTCCTGTCAGCGCCCGGTTTGATTCAGGTACCGCATCCGCATCCAGGATCTGAACTTTTTCCTTGCGTAAAGGCTGAGGGCTTGCCAAGGGGGTAGAGGCTTCTTCTGCCCGTTCCTCCTCTGCATATTCTGCCCTGGAATCTCCCCAACCCGAATCATAGGTCGTGGCCTGGGCGATTCCTGGAATAGCCAAAGGAAGGACGGGACGGGTAAGATGATAAGGAGGATAGAGGTTTTGGATGAATGAAACCGGCCGGCTGCTTACCAAGGCAAGGGTCAGGTTGTTCCAGTCAGTATCGCTGTCATTATCCACCATAGCCCAGCCCTGGAGGAGGGGCATATCCTGGGATAAATCCAGCCGGTAAGAGACCTTCCACACCGGGGTGGGGATCACATAACTCAGGGAAACCTCCCGGCTCCCCTCTCCAGGAAGCTGAATCTGTAGGTTCCGGGTATCCTCATTCCGGGAGTTCATGATGAGATCCAAGGCCCGGTTGAGGTCGGTGTTTATCCTTGGGTCTTGGAAGACAAAACCACTTACCTCTTTGAGACTGATGACCCGAATACCTTGGTCGGTATAGAGGGAGAGATAGGGCTCCTCTCCACGGCTCTGGACTTGAGCAGCCTCCGAGGTCCGGTATTCCACTCCGAGGATTCGCCCCTGTATCGAAACCGGGGTATGGACCTGAATTGCCGTTCCTTTGAGGCTGTCCAAGATTTCAGCAATACCAGAGTACTGGGAGAGGTCGATGCTCAGGCTTTTGAGGGTCCGGGACAGGGTCTGTTCCGAAGGATACACCACGGTAGGACTTGAAGCCGGATCCCCTATTACCAGGGATTTTAAGACGTCGTTTACCTCGACTGCCTTAAAGGGAAGGGTAATGACGGCAGCACCGGTAATCTGGCCTTGGTGTTCAAAGAAACCAAGGCCGGAAGAAAAAAGGGTAAGCCTCCGGAGGGGCAGGGTGTCTTGGGAAACCATAGCAGCTTCTTCGGACCCTGCCGGAACAAGGAACCTAGGCTGCGAGGCTGTACCGGGATCGTCGAAATCTCGTTCAGGCTGGTCATAGACCGCCTGGGCGGAAAGGCTTTTACTGTTCAGCAGGAGCCCTAAAAACACCCCCCAGCAGATAAGGGAAAATCGTATTGACTGATGCACGGCATGCTCCTTCACAAAAGGGTGTTTTTATTATACCTATGAAACCAAGGGACCCGCAAGAGGAGTACAGGGCAGGGTTCCTGTAGGTAAAAAAGTACATCCCGAAGTTCTATAGCCCGAGGCGATTTGCTGGATACGGTTGTTTTTTGAAGGGATCCACAACGTATGCTAGGCCCCCAAACAACGCCATAAGTGATATATAAAGAATGCCATAGCAAACGCTTTCCCGTGGGTAACCCGCTTCTTGGAAAAGAATAGTTCATCTGCTACCAAAGTACTGGGTTACGAAGATGGTCAGGACAGAGGTGGATCTGAGAGGAAAAGAGGACGAGGAAGCGGGGAAATTGATAGGGGAAAGCGTTTAGATCCACCACAAGTGAAAGAGACGGCCCGGAAATAATGGCCGAAAAGCCCGGTTTCACCATAACCACAAGTCGAACTGTTGAAGGGGATTTCTTAATTTGTTGACCCTGGCCGACAGATCCCTGGGCAAAACCCTGTTCGGTCGTATGGAGGAAAACCTGGGAATAGACCTCATTCCCGCTCATACCCCAAACCAAGGGCTAAACTTGACCCATATTTGTATTTATTGCCTGTTTTAGGACAGACTTTTCCCCAAGGAGTTTTCTGTTGGGGACAAACAGGGGAACCGCTATAGAACACGGGGCGAATAGGCGCTCCTTATCCGGGTGTCGGGACAAGGGGAAACGGGAATAGGCGTAGAAAAGCGGTTTTGGTCTCCGCTTCCCTATAAGGGGGTCTGACCCTCATGTCCCTATCCTCCCCCGCAACCTCCGCTTCAGGCGGTTCCCCTTCGAGTATCCGAGACCCATAGCGGTCTCCCCAGATATGCCCTTCCCGTGCTTGGGCATGGTTGTACCGCTGGGCAAACACCTGTTTCAGCCATTTCATGATAGTTGGAAGTTCCATGCCCTTCGCCGGCTTGATATAAAACGTAAGCCTGTCGTCTCCAAGACGCAAGCCCCGAATCTCGAAAACAAACCGCCCTTTCGTCTCATGGAAGACCGTGGCCAATATTTCCAAAGCCCGAGGCTTACGGAACAGGGGTTCCCGGTTGTTGATAGGGGTGTGGATTTCGTACCATACCCCTTGTTTGAGCAAACGTAATGGTCTCATAGAGTATAGTAGGGATGGACCAGCGATTTTGCTTTACCAGGGTTGCAGGGAAACGAGCAATCTCCGAACCAATGCTTCTCCAAATACCCC
>JAIRLU010000238.1 GCA_031259215.1 Treponema sp.
ATTTCGTACCATACCCCTTGTTTGAGCAAACGTAATGGTCTCATAGAGTATAGTAGGGATGGACCTGGGATTTTGCTTTACCAGGGTTGCAGGGAAACGAGCAATCTCCGAACCAATGCTTCTCCAAATACCCCTTACTATTTTTGTGGGTCAAGTTTAGCTTCTAGATGTGCGGTACTACTAGATTGTAATGTCCTTTCCTCTCCACTCTCGATAGGCAAAAAGGTGTTATCGCTCTGAAGAATAAGGGTTTTCTCGTGATATTCATTAAAATCTTGTAACGAAAAACGCAGGCTGTTCTTAATATCCGCAGGATTAATCCGGTCTCCTTCATGATATGTGCCAAATAAAAGCCCGTAATCCCTTTCAGTATCAATGCGGTAGGTCAAATTGGGACCAAGCTGCACCAGACAAATAAAGCTCTCGTCCACGCACAAGCCGGCTTCGGCTTGTGGAAAATTGGGAATATTCCAGTCGGTTTTCAGGATAATACTTCGTGCGTCGTCAACCTCCGTATTGTCCTTTTGGAACTGATAGGCGCCATTTTTATGAGAAAGGAGAAAGGCCTTTTTGCCCCGGTCTTTCGGGTCCGCTGCCGCGGTTATAAAAACGCTGTCCCTAACCGCAACTAAAGTTTTCGCACTGCTGTGTTTGAATATGCTTTTACAGCCCACCGATAGTTCGCTGTTCCAGCTAAAGGTTACGGTGGCTCCGTTGAACCCGCTGGTTATAGGACGGGAAACCCATATAACCGGGTACACTTCCTGCTGTTCCCATTCGTCGCTTATCTGAAAAAGACAAATATTCCCCATTGCAAAGGTTTGACAAATAATTATAAGCTGGTACATCATTGCTTTGAATCCGTAGATACGCTGGTAAAACCACATTGGGGGCATAAAGGGAGCGCCCAAGCCTGATTCGCCGGACGCTCCCCGCCTTTAGACGCCGGGTACCTTAAGCGCTTACAGCCTGTGTGCCGTCGTATTTGAATTTCCGGCCTTTGGGAGGGTCAAACTATGAATCTCTCCGCTGGAATCATCTGATCCGCATTCGTGTAGCCGACCACATAGCCTTTAGTGCCCGGTCCGTCTGTTACATTGTCAATCACCAACGCTGCCCGGCATTTGCCACACGTTCTAGATAAAGGATCCATACATATCCTCTTTGAAAATAGCCTTTTAACCCCCGATTCTTACGGATCAGGGGAACCCCGCGTCAAGCCGGCGTTACCGGACCCCACGTATTGTCCTCGTTGAGGACAACTTGCAAGTCGTATACATTGGCGGGAAATTGAATTGTACAGATATTTCTCACCATGCTGTTCAAATCCAGTACGATGCCTTCACGGAAACTGCCGAAAGCAAGAAAATACTTTATTTTGGGTATGAAGGTGAATTGGTAATTCGGCGTCGCGTTTACCGCCAGAGCTGCTTTGCCGTTAATACCCACGCCTATCGAAGCCCTCCCGTTAGGGATACTTCCACTGGTGGTAATACCCAGAGCGCCTTTGGCCGGATCCGATGCATCGCCCCGATTCCCGAAAAGATAGGCATCGTTCTGTCTATCAAAGTACGCCTTACTTTTCTCTTTGTCCGAGGGATCCGCTTCAATAATCTCGCCGGCTTCAAAAAACACGCCGGGAACCAATTCGCCTGACTCCGCCCATGCGAAGCTGAAATTCAAGTCCCACGTGAATCTAACCTGACCGTTAGGGTTTGTCGGTTTTGTAAACCACGCAAGCGAGCGAAGATCTTGCTGTATCTCCTGGGTATCCGGACTGGTGGTATACACGCAGAAACTGCCCGAATGGGGTGAATTGTTCTTCACCGCAAGTGAATACTTGGTCATATAAGGCCTCCTAAAAATAGACTAAGTATCTTATACTCCTTCTTCTCTATTTAGTCAAGTACTTATTTATCTTTAATTTAGAAAAAAATAAATAATTTGCAAAATACCTTACATTAAGCGCAGTCTCCTGAACCGGTTCATCAAGGAATGGCACCCCTCTATCAGCCACCGCCGTGCTAAGAGATTAGTAGTGATATTTCTGCTTTAAGGCTTCTTCCACCAGAGGCGGAACCATATTGGAAACATCTCCGTGGAAAAAGGCTAATTCCTTAACCGCGGAAGCACGGAGCACAAAATACCGAGGATCCGTGGTCATAAATATGGTTTCTATGTTTGCATCCAGGGCTTTATTGATCATGGAAAGCTCAAATTCATAGGAAAAGTCATCGGTCCCCCGGACTCCCCGGATTATGATAGGGAGATCCTGCTGTTTCATGAATTCCACGATCAGGGAATTCCAGATGAGCACGGTTACATTTTTCTGAGGCCTTACCAGTTCCTGCATCAGCGCAACCCGTTCTTCCGCAGAAAAAAGGTACTTTTTTTGGGGATTTTCCGCTACCACCACCACCAGCTCATCAAATAAGGAACTGGCCCGTTCAATAATATTAAGATGGCCCAAGGTAGGGGGATCAAAGGATCCGGGAAAGACAGCCTTCAGCATGTAAGAAGCATAGAACAGTTATACATCCAGGTCAAGAAGTCATTGCTGGTAGTACGGTGCAGGTATGAGGTAATGGGTCGCATTTACAAGTCCTTTCGATTAGTGATACCATCTTGAAATGGATCTTACCCCTCGTTCCCGGCAATCTGCCCTCCTGCTTCGTTCCCTGGCTTTAATCCTGATTCTGGGTCAGTTCAGACTTCTCGCTAAAGACCTCGCAGATACACCGGTTTTTATCACCACCCTGGGCATCGCCTTTATCGCCTCCTGGATCCTGGCCCGGAAAACCCTCCGCCCCTGGCAAGGGGTGTTTATCATAGCCCTCATCCCCTGGACCACCCGGTTCATCATCGCTTTACCGAGGATCTTTTTCCCTGATACTGCAGTAACCCTGGATTCGCTGCTCCTCAACCTGGCTCGGAATAATTTTGTCTCCCTGATTCCTTTTTACTGGGCTGGGGTTTCCACGTATTTTTCAACCCGTTCCCGGTCATTTCTGCGGGCAGATATCATTCTCTCAGATACCCTCCTCCTTATCATCTTTAGTATTGCCCATACCGCAGACATTGGGCTCTACCGTTGGCCTATCTTCATGATCGCCCTCTTTACGGGTATCCTCTTGCTCCAGATCCTGGCATTGATCCTCTCCAGCCCCCCGGAATTCAAATTGCGAAAAGGAGAAGCAGTCGGAGCTGGGCTTGCCCTCTGTATCTTGGCACTCATCAGCGGGATCCTGTTTCTGCGGCCTTCCCAGGAACGGGCCGTTGATCAGGGTGGCGGACTCTTGGAACCTAACCTATTCAGTTTTGACTTTTCTCAGTTCCTACACTTGGAAAGCGAAATTACCATGAACGATGATCTGGTATTTATCGTCAAGAAAGATCCTGAAGATACCCATATCCTGCTCCGCCGGTATGTACTCTCCGGCTACACCAGTAAACAGGGGTTCTTCCGGTATGAAGCTATAGATGAAAAGACGCATCCTCAAAAACTTCCTGAGGGAACGACCCCGCTATCCAACCAGGGACTCAACAAAGCATACCGGCTTACGAATCAAGAGTATTACCTGGTTAATTTTGATGCTTCCGCGTTCATCGGTATGAACGATCCGGTCCTGATTACCCCCTTTGAAAGCTGGGATGCTTCCTCTTTCAACGCGGCCTATGGGGTTCAAAGTCATACCAGTGAAGCGCTGCCCTTCGAACTGATTGATTCGGTCCAAGAGCCCCTAAGCCCAGAGGCATTGGGACTGAGTCCTGAAGCCTATGCCTTGTACACTGAATACGGCGGAGATGAACAGATCCGGGCCTTGGCCCAGGAAATATGCTGGGGACTCGAAAATTACTGGGACCAGGTGCAGGCTATTTATGAGCATTTGAAATACGGGGAATACCGGTATAGCCTCAAACCAGGGATCGCCCCGGACGGGGACCAGCTTGGCTTTTTCCTGTTTCAATCAAAAAAGGGGTACTGTTCCTATTACGCTTTTTCCATGGCCCTGCTCCTCCGTTCTCTGGGGATCCCTGCCAGGGTTGCCGCGGGCTTTTTCATTCAACCGGAAACCAATACCTTTGATTACTACCCTGTCCGTTCCGACATGGCCCATGCCTGGGTAGAGGTTCTTTTCCCGGACTATGGGTGGATTGAATACGATCCTACCACAGATCTGCTCGCGGAAGGAGAGGAATTCCGCTTTTCCCTCGGGGTCTCTCCTGAGCTTTTTGAACGGCTCATGAAGGAAATCCTGGATAATCATTCCCAGTTACGTCCAAAACAGGGCGCCTCCGCTGAAGAACCGGGGAGAGTAGATTTCACCGCTCTTGGAACGCATACCCTTCGTTTCCTCAGAACTTACTGGGCCCTGGCACTCAGTGTTCTTCTTTGCATCAGTTTTATACGGATCCGTACCCAGCACCTTTTGGCGTGTAAACTGAACCAGGATTCCCGAAAAAAAGCGAATCAGCTCTGGATCCATGTACGGCGACGACTCAACCTCGGAGGATACCGCAAAAGAATTGATGAGGCCGAGCCTGAATGGGCTCTTGCCGTGGACAGCCGTATTCAGGGGGTGTACGCCTTGTATCAGCAGACCGCTGCGGCCCGGTATGGGCCGATCTATACCCAGGAACACTTTGCTGCTATGGCACAGGGGTATACCCAGTTTTCCGCGTGCTATGCCCAAGTCCTACCCTGGTGGAGGCGTACCCTCGCCTGGCTGCTGCCGCCCCTGGCCCTGATGCTCAAGCCGGCGCAGATCGGCAAGGACGCCCCCGGGAGGGTGTCCTTGGGACTGGTCATCCTGCTCTTGGTTTTGAGTGGAGACCGGGGGACCGCCCAAGACGCAGTCTCAGAAGAGAAGGTATCCCCGGGCACCCTCTATTCCCAGGCCCTGGAAGCCCAGAGAGGGGAAAACTGGGAACGGGCCATTGAATTGTACACCAAAGGTTCGGAACTGTACCCGGAGGAATCCAGCTTCCCCTGGTCTTTGGGGAACCTGTACTATAAACGCCGGCTTTACGGGCTGGCCTGGGACCAGTACCGGAAGGTAGAACAGATCCTACCGGAAGATACGGAGGTCCTGTATCAGCTTTCCCGGACCGCGGGGTATCTTAATAATGACCGGGTATCCGTGGTCTATTTGGAACGGATCCTCGCACTGGATCCGGATAACAAGGAAGCCATCGGTAACCTAGGGTGGATGTATTATAAGCTGCACCGTTTGGAAGAAGGGCGGCTGCTCCTGCTCTCTGCCTTGGACCGTTTCGGCCCTAACCCGGATTTTTCCATGACCCTGGGAACCATCTATTCGGATATGTTCCGCTATGAGGATGCTAAGCATTGGTATCTTGAGGCCATTGCCGGTTCTGAGGCTCTTGGGGCAGATCTCTTTACCGCAGTGGCCAACTATAACTTGTCGATTCTTGAAACCCGGTTCTACCATTTTGACCGGGCCCTGGAACGGACCAATGCTTCCCTCTTTGCTCAGAACCGTGCTTCCGGCCGGCTTGCCCGGGGAGAACTATTTATGCGGCGGCTGGAGTTCAAACAGGCTTTTTCCGATTATCAGGGAGCCTATGAGATGGATACCTCTCCCCTTTCCAAGGTCAATCTTGCCCAATCCTATCAGATTGCCGGACGCCTGCAAGAGGCCCGGCTGTATGCAGAGGACTGTCTCAAGGAAGGGGATCTTTCCTGGATGCTCAATTATGGTATTGATCCGATCCGGTACAAACGGGATCTCCACGAGATTCTCTCGAATGTATATGCAGGCCTTGAAAAAACCGAATATCTCGTACCCTCCAGGACTTGGCGGGAATGGATCCAGGGGATCTTCCGGGGGATTTCCTACCGGTCCAAAGCGTCAATTCACCGGCGCCTCTTCTGGAAATACAGTTTCCTGACGGCCAAGGCCTATGAAACCGCAGGCACCGAGGCCAAGGATTCTTCGGAGCCCCAGGGGCTCCGTTCGGATTCCCAGAGACTCCGCTCTGAAACCAAAGAACTCCGTTTAGATGCCCTCATCCAGTATTATAACGCCTTTGAACCATATCCTCGCCGGGCTCTCACGTACCTCCGTAAGTCCCGGGACTTTGAAGTGTCCCTTATACCCGAAGCCGCGGCGTCGTACTATTTTGAGGAAGGCCGCCTGCTCCAGGATGGGGAACTGCTTTGGGAAACAGCGGCCCGTTTTGATCCGGTTTGGGAACGGGACATGATCGCCAAAACCTATACAGAACTCGCGCAGATGAAAGGAAGGAAGGGCAGAAAATTTCTTGCCCACGATGCAGCCGAGCGGCTTTACCGCCTTAACCGGGGAGGGTTACGGCAGTATGGCATCCGCTTGCCTGTGGAACTGAGCATCGACTTTTCCCCAGTCCCCTCCCTTGGGGACGCAGGGATTCGGAACATCAAAAAATCCCTTGGCCGCGCCCTCCGTGCCGCGGGATTTGACTTGCGTAAAAGGGCCGGAACGCTCCCCCAAGACCAGGGATCCCGGCGGTTTCAGCGTAGGATACGCATAGACGGCCCTCATGCCGAGTGTGAACTCTATGACACCACGTGGGGAAGTGCGGTGTTCCGCCATACCCTGCCGTTACCGTCCTTTTCCGCGATGGATATCAATACCTTTGCCCGGACTTTGGGGGATATAGCTTTTACCGAACTATAAGGCTCAAGCCTTACATTGCGCCACGATTTCTTTGATGATTCGGTCTGCGTCCTCATAGGGAACTTGGCAGGTTCCCACTCTATGATGGCCGCCGCCACCGTAGGCCAAAAGCATATTCCCCACATCTAGGGTTGCGTCTTTCTTGATGATGCTGTACCCCACGGTAATCACGCAGTTGGATCTGTTTTTACCGTCGATGATCCATATAGAGAGGTTCTGGTTCGGGAACAGGGTGTACAGGATGAACCGGTTCCCCGCATAGATGGGATCCGTGGTCCGCAGATCCACCACCACCACATTATCTTCTATTCGGGCCTCTTTCTGGATCATCTCCCGAAATAGTTTATCCTGTTCAAAGTACCTCTCGATCCGCTCTTTCACATCCGGCAGGGCCAGGATTTCATCAATGTCCTTATCTGCACAGGCATGGGCCAGCATTTTCATAAGATCAAAATTACTGATGGTAAAATTCCTGAACCGCCCTAACCCGGTCCGGGGATCCATGATGAATCCGAGTAAGATCCAGCCTTTGGGGTCGAGTATTTCATCCACCGTAAGGTTCCCGGAGTCCACCTTATCCACATAGTAGAGCATCTGCTCAAAGCGGCCCAGTTTTTTATAACCCCCATAGTAGTCATACACCACCCTGGCGCAGCTGGGGGCGATCTGGGCTACTCCCTCAAAATAGACCCCTTGCAAGCGCTGAGATTCGCTGGAATGATGGTCAAACCAGAGTTTGCACCCCTTGATATAAGGCACATTAACCAGAATATCCCGGTCGTTTACCTCCACCAGACCATCCTGGATATCCTTGGGATGGACAAATTTCCATTCATCCACCAATCCCAAATAGGTCAGCAATGCGCTGCATGCCAATCCATCAAAATCAGAGCGAGTTACTAATCTCATATAATACCACCCATTTTAAGTATATATTTTGATTTAAGCAACTGTTCCTAGAAAATGCAAGGGTTCGGTTCTCTCTGACTGGGGTTTAGCTGGGTACCTGGCCTCCATCCCCCTGAAAAAGGGGCTACTGCACATACCGG
>JAIRLU010000267.1 GCA_031259215.1 Treponema sp.
AGCTTTTTTGAACCCCTGCCCGAGAACTCAGCGCCCCTTTTTATTGCACTATATGCAAATCCTTTACAATCCCCATCCCACTAAATCCCGCCACATTGCTTAAAATTCCGCCTATTCGCTGGTATTTCTAAATCTATTCTCCGCTATTTACATTATGCCTCATTTCAGGGTATTCCTGGGTGGCGCGGTGATCATGAACCTAGCGAGACAAGCCGGTTACTTGTTTCACCAGCCTTGTAAGTGCTCCTCAGCGAACCTTGGGTTCACCGCAACGCGGGTGTTCCTTTAACATCCGGGGGAGATCCTCACTCAAAATTGATATTATCAATAAAGTATTGGGCAAAATACGTATCTTGAGGCAGGCTGAATTCTTCCGATTGCCCGATAAGCTGATACAGCTTTTTTTCATTATCTGGATTAAGGAGGAATTTCACCGCGCCCCCCAGGGCACTGTTCCCGATTAGAGAAATCTTGGGCCCGAGGGCGTCGGGGATAAGTCCTATTCCTATGCCGCTTTCGAGGTTGAGGTTGAATCCGAAACCTCCCGCGAGGTACAGGGTTTTTATATCCCCATAACCAAGACCGGCGTGGTTGAGCAGCGCCTCAAGACCGGATCGGATGGCGCTTTTTCCCAACTGCACCTCCCGAACATCCTTTTGGCAGAATACAATATCCCTGTTGTCTTCAGTCTTGGCAAGAAAAATTGCATCGCTAGGCAGCAGCTTGGTATTGAACCTTCCGCTGGATTGGATAAAATCCGCTTTGAGTCCCTGGTATACGATATCCACCACACCGGATCCGCAGATACCCACCGGTTGCCGGTTGCCGATGGTGGTACATGCAAAGGTTCCGTCTCTACACTGGACCTGTGAAATTGCCCCAGGTACGCTTCCGGTTCCCCAGCGTATATTTCCCCCTTCAAAGGCGGGCCCCGCGGCAGTAGCGGTACAGAGGATCTTCCCGTGGTAGGCCAGGGCCATCTCGCCATTAGTGCCGATATCCATGAACACCACGGGGTCTGTCTTAGTGTGGATCTCCGTAAAAAGCAGCCCCGCGGTAATATCTGCCCCCACGTAGGTGGAAATACCTGGCAGGATCACCGTTTCACAGGAAAGGCCCCCTTCAAAAATTTCCCGGGACCCCAGGGAAACCATATCCAGGGTAACCGGCGTAAAAGGCGTCTGTCCCAGGGTACAGCAACTCAACTGTAACAGCAGGTGCAGCATGGTGGTATTGCCCACTATGGCAATTTTCCTTATAGCCTGCACTTCGGCAGCGGTTTCTTGACAAAGCGCGGCTATGCCTTCGGCGATCTGGTTCCGTACACTCTGGCTCAAGCGGCCCAGGTCTCCCTCATTGGCCCGCTGAATCCGGGAGATCACATCGCCCCCGAATTCCCGCTGCCGATTCACCGCGGAAAACCTGCCGACGATTTTACCGGTCTGTAGGTCCAGCAGCGCCATAGCCAGGGTAGTGGTGCCAATATCAACGGCAACGGCGTATACCGGTTCTGGTTTGTAACTGATATGGAGTATCTTTCCCTGCTCCCGGTACAGGTAGCATTTTCCCGATTCCAGGGGTGCTGCAAAAGAAGCTTCCCCACCGCCGGCCTGTGGGGGGGGGCTCGCTGGATCCGCAAAGATCCGGCCTTGAGCGTCGGCCAGTTTGGAGGTTTCCCGTAGCTCTCCATAGGAAAGGGGCCGATCCGGCGTCAGTTGGCGGGCATAACTTTGGGCGTTTTTTTCAAGACCCACAAGAACTTCCTCCCGTATACAAGGGGTTTCATGATCCTGGGCAAAGACGTTCACCGTGGAAAAATCCTGTTCCCCTGTTTCAAAAACCTGAATGCCCAGCTCCTCCCGGGGAAACGCCGCGCAGGCAAGGCGATACCCTGCTTCGATCTGGTCTTGAGACAAGCAGGACCGGTCAGATGGGGTAACCGGAAGAGAACCGGTATACACCTGGACCTTACATTTTCCGCAATGTCCCTGCCCACCACAGAGGGCCGGAAGGGAGATCCCCGCGGTCTGCACGGTGGTAAGCAGACTCCGACCTGGTTCGACGAGTATTGCTTGCTCCCTGGTTCCTGGGAGCAGTATACGGATGGTTACCTTCATCACATCTCCGCTCATAAGGAACAGTATACGCTATTCAGCAACCCAATTATACCCTCAAGTTTAAGACCTATTTGTCGATATAATTCGGCAACTTACGATCCTGGGGTGGAAATTCTTTTTTATCAAGCTATTTATAAAATTTACCAGATGATTTTTGCGAAATATCAGCCGCGGCAATCACCCCAAGGAGGGTAATGACGATGACCTCCTTGTTTTATATGCCCTGGCCCGGTGATACGAGTAATCATCTTGCATAAATAAGGAGAGGAGGCTATCCTACAGAAGGAGGAGTCCCTGCACGTGTACATCAAAGCGGTTCTGTGTTGCCTTATACTTCTCGCTGCCAATCTGACGGAGATTTTTTCCCAGGAACAGCGGGGTTTTCCCTTGAGCCTCAAGGATGTGTTGGGAAGGTCGGTAACCCTGCAGACCCCTCCCCAGAGGGTGGTGAGTTTAAGCCCAGGCGTTACGGAAATCCTCTTTGCCATTGGTGCAGGTGATCAGGTTTTGGGGGTTACAGAGTATTGTAATTACCCCCCGGAAGCAGCTTCCCGGACTAAAGTCGGAGGATTCTCAGGGATCACCGTAAACATCGAGGCTATTGCCCGTTTAAAGCCCGATATGGTTATTATTTCTGCATTTATGCACGGCAGGCTTATCACCTTGTTAGAACGGCTTTCCATTCCTTTCTTTGCGGTAGAACCCAAGAACTTTAAAGAAGTGTATCAAACCATAGAAACCGTAGGGATCCTTACGGGGAATGTCCGGGGAGCCCAGGAGGTCATAGGGCTTATGCAGGAAAAAATACGCCAGGTAGCGGAAAGGCGGGGGAACCGGGAATCACCTCGGGTATTTTGGGAACTCTCTGATGAGCCCCTCATAAGCGCCGGGGGCAAGACCTTTATCAGTGAAGCTATTCGCCTAGGAGGAGGGCAGAATATTTTCGAGGATCTACCCGAAGAATGGCCTATGGTGAGTACCGAACAGGTAGTACGGAGGAAACCCGATTGGATCATCGCCGGGGATGATCATGGGAAGATTATAGAACCCCGGGCCCTGGCAAGCCGGCCTGGATGGAGGGTGATTCCTGCGGTGCAGCAGAATCATATCGCCCTGGTCAAGGCAGACACGCTCTACCGTTATGGACCGCGGCTTGCCGACGCGGTTGTGCGTATCGCGGATATTCTTCATGGTAAATGAGACGGTTTCACCATGTGCCCTTTTAAACCCGCCTCAAGAGCGGGTTTTTAAAAGATTGAAAATGCAATGGCCTATACCCATTCCTGGTTCCTTACGGTTTAGTAAGCGGGAGTACCCATGAGCAGCCGGTACAGAACCGGGCCCCTTATTATCACCCTTTCCCTGGCGCTGATTCCTGCTTTTTTAGGGGCTTTACTGAGCGGTTCAGGGGGGATCCGTCCTGAAGCGCTCCGGCAGGTATGGCAGTTTTTATATACCGGCGAAGGGGACGGAACCGAGGCACTCATCCTGTTCGAGCTTCGGCTTCCCCGGATTATCCTCGCCCTAGCGGTGGGGGCATCCTTGGGGGTATCCGGTGCAGCCTTTCAAGGGATCTTTCGGAATTCCTTGGCAGACCCCTATGTGATTGGCGCCTCCTCTGGGGCTGCCCTAGGGGCAGCTCTGGCAATAACCGCAGGGTTCTCTCTGACCGGTCCGGTATCTCCGGTGGCTCTATGCGCCTTTGGAGGGGCCTTGATAGCGGTATTCCTGGCTTTTGTTATATCCCGAAGCGCGGGAAATCCCCCTCCTGCAACAGCCCTGCTCCTCGCGGGGGTGAGCCTGAGTTCCTTGTTTTCAGCCCTCCTTTCCCTCATCTTGGTCTTGAAAGATCAGGCCCTGCACCAGGTATATTACTGGCTCCTGGGGAGCCTTAACGGGGCTTCCTGGACCGAATTACTCGGGATCGTACCGGTGATGTTCATTGGCTGTCTTATGGTGTTCTTGAGCCACGGCCCCCTGGATCTGCTGCTGCAAGGAGAGGAGGTCGCGGAAAGTTTGGGGACCGATGTTCGAAAGGCCCGGTTCTTCATTGTCCTGGGAGCCTCCCTCGCTGCGGCAGCCGCGGTTTCCGCTGCAGGGATCATCGGTTTTGTGGGTCTCATCGCTCCCCATACAATGCGGATGATCACCGGGCCTACCCATAAAAAGCTCCTGCCGGTTACTGCCCTGGGAGGGGCCCTTTTGGTGCTTTTGGCGGATATCCTCGCCCGGAATCTTGGGGGAAGTATGGAAATCCCCATTGGCATCATCACTTCCTTGGGAGGAGCGCCCTTTTTCATCTATCTGCTGGCCCGTCGGGGTAGGAGTTTAGGACGATTCTGATGATGAAACCGGCCGCTCTTTCTGTAGCTGTTTCTCAAAACTCCGAGGCTCGGCTGGAACTGGAAAACCTGAAGGTGGGGTTTAAGCGTCAGGTGATACTGAGCACCATTACCCTGACCGTGAAGCCCGGAGAACTCCTGGCCTTGGCAGGCCCTAATGGGGGGGGAAAGACCACCCTCCTTAAAACCATCGGAGGCCTCGTGAAACCCCTGGCAGGTCGGATCTTGCTGGATGGGAAGGATATACAGGGCATGGGAAAAAAAGAAAAAGGGGGCTGCATCAGTTTTCTCTTTCAAGGCGCCACCCCGGATTGGCCTTTTACGGTGCAGGAAGTGGTTTCCCAGGGAAGGTCGCCTTACCGGAGCATCTTTGCTGCAGAGACTGCTTTGGACCGAAACGCCACAGACCGAGCGCTTATGACTGCAGGGCTTTCAGGGTTTGAAGACCGGCGGGTGACAGAACTTTCCGGAGGTGAATTCCAACGGGTGCTCATTGCCCGGGCCATGGCCCAGGAAGCACGGCTCCTCCTCTTGGATGAACCGGCCAATAACCTGGATCCCAAGTATCAGTATATGGTAATGAACCTGGTCCGTTCCATGACCAAGAGCGGTCTGACCGCTCTGGTCAGCCTCCACGATCTCAGCCTGGCGAGTTTATATGCCGACCGTATTGCCCTGGTTCATCAGGGAAAAATCGTCGCGCTGGGGAAACCTGCTAGGGTCCTTCAGGAAAGGATCCTCGCTGAAGTCTTTGGTATTCCCTTGGTAATTTCCCCCCATTCCCAGGATCCCCGCATCCAGGCAGTAACCTTTCCTTTGCCTGAATAGAGTTGTTCAGAAACCTCAGTTTCTGAACAACTTCCGCTTAAAAAACAGCAAAATGAGGAGCATTTTGCAAGACTTGTTCGATAACCAACCGGGTTATTGAACAAGTCCAACGAACCCTGCGGTATACGGCTAAGCAAAAAGGCGATAGAGAAAATCTCTATCGCCTAGGAGGAGGAAAACAATGATACAATACGAGAGACCATGTAACGGCGGTGAAGGGGCATTACTTGAGCTGAGCCTTCTGCAAGTTCCCCTGGACCTTACTATTTAAATGCCTGATCCAAATCGGCGATAATATCCTTTATGTTTTCGGTACCAATAGAGAGCCGCACCGTGTTCGGCTTGATTCCTTGTTCCAGTAGTTCTGCTTCACTGAGCTGGGAATGGGTTGTACTAGCCGGGTGAATCACCAGAGACTTCACATCCGCCACATTGGCCAGGAGGGAGAAAATCTGGAGCCGATCGATGAATTCCTGGGCTTCCTTGGCACCTCCTTTGATCTCAAAGGTGAAAATCGAGCCTGCCCCTTGGGGGAAGTATTTCTTATAAAGGGCATGGCTGGGATCCTCCGGCAGGGAAGGATGGTTGATCTTGAGGACCTTGGGCTGGGTCTTGAGGTAGTCGATAACCTTGAGGGTATTCTCCACATGCCGTTCCACCCGGAGGGAAAGGGTTTCCACTCCCTGAAGCAGAAGAAATGCATTGAACGGAGAGATCGATGCCCCTGTATCTCGGAGCAGGATGGCCCGAATCCGCACAATGAAAGCTGCAGGTCCTGCAGCCTTGACAAAAGAGATGCCGTGGTAACTGGGACTCGGATCAGTGATCCCCGGGAACTTACCGCTGGCTTCCCAGTCGAATGTACCGCTGTCCACAATGATACCCCCAGGGTAGTACCATGACCGCCGATAAATTTGGTGGCCGAATGGATGATAATATCTGCCCCGTACTCAATGGGACGAAGCAGATAAGGGGTGGTAAAGGTAGCATCCACTACCAAAGGTATGCGATGCTCATGGGCGAGTTTAGCCAGGGCCTCAATATCAATGATATTGGAATTGGGGTTCCCCAAGGTCTCGATGAAGATAGCCTTGGTTTTGGGCTGTAGGGCCCGGGCAAAACTGTCCTTTTCTTCAGGGTCTACAAAGGTAGTGGTAATACCGTATAAGGGCAGGGTATGGGCTAAGAGGTTATAGGTACCCCCATAGATGGTCTTCGCCGAAACAATATGATCCCCTGCCTGGGCGAGGTTGAGGAAGCTATAGGTAACTGCCGCAGCCCCTGAGGCCAAGGCCAAACCGGCAACGCCCCCTTCCAGCGCGGCTATGCGTTTTTCCAATATATCTTGCGTTGAATTAGTAAGCCGGTTGTAGATGTTACCGGGGTCGGTAAGGCCGAAGCGGGCTGCTGCATGGGCGGAATTATGAAACACATAGGATGTGGTCTGGTAAATTGGTACTGCCCGGGCATCGCGAGCGGGATCCGGTTCTTCCTGGCCTATGTGTAACTGTTTAGTTTCAAACGCCCATTGATCGATATGGGTTTTAGGTGCCATAGTATTCTCCTTCAAGAGTAGTATAGGTTCAGTGAACTTCCTTCACCGCTCAGGTATATACCGGTTATATTATTAATCTTATAGTCATACTAAGAATA